>JACREZ010000013.1 GCA_016212665.1 Ignavibacteriota bacterium | reverse complement strand
TTGGTACTATTTGTATTCGCATCAATGTGAAAAGTTCTATTTTCCTGATATTTCACCCATCCGGTGAATTCGTCTAACAGTCATACGCGTTATTGTTCAATAGGTTACATGATTATTGGGGTGTCTATAGCGGGGATAAGGGAATTAACAAAATGAGATTGCTTTTTATGTTTGATTTTCAAGGAAACAATTGTACATTTGCACAAACAACAACATTCTTTCACTAACTGTTCGGAGTAAACAATGAGTCAGAAAGTAAAATCTGTCCATAAAGAAAGTATTATCAGTGGATTACTTCTTGTAAGTGTTCTTGTTCTTTTCGTGTCTGCTTTTTCATTCTCCCAAGATGAGATATTCTCAAGCGGTGGTACGGCTCGAAATATTGCACTTGGTGGCGGACCAATAAACCCGTTTCTTGACGATGCAATGCGTGTGCATATTAATCCGGCACAGTTCATTGAATATAAAGACTTCATTTGGGGTGATGTTGGATTCCGCACTACCGATGGTTCTTCTGGGAGTGGTAGCACACAATATTTGGGAGCGAATATTACACTCTCGGAAAATTTTAATACTGCGATTATTTTTAA
Source organism: Ignavibacteriota bacterium (assembly GCA_016212665.1). Classification (NCBI taxonomy): domain Bacteria; kingdom Pseudomonadati; phylum Ignavibacteriota; species Ignavibacteriota bacterium. Next base: position 105,506 of record JACREZ010000013.1, on the reverse strand, counting down.
TAAAAGAGAGTCACCGCTCTACACTTCCGATTATTCCAATGCCTGGTTTGATCCGACTTCAGAGATGAACAGAAAAACATTCCGGGTCGGACTTTCGGATTTTGGAAGACCTCTCAATCCTGTTGAATTAGCGCTTGCCTATCGTTTTGAGAAGTTTGACCTCGGAGCGTCATTGAGTATTGGAGGTTGGAGTAGAAGTGCTGATGATATCGCAAAAGTCACTGAGCAATCAAGTAGAACAACCCGCCTGAAAATCGGTGGCAATATGGAAGTTCGTGACAACGTAGTTGCAGACGCGGTTTTTTTATTTGGCTTCAATTCAATGAAAGGAACCTATTCCTCATTTTATCAGACTACGACACTTGAAACGGATGGAGGAACTGAATACGGATTTGATATAAGAGTGCGTTATGAACTCGATGATAAATTAACATTGATACCGATTGGGCGACTATACAGTTTCACATGGGAGCCTAAAATTACGACGACCGAAGTTAGCAACCCAGTAGAAACATCAGAGTGGAGTAATTCAACTTGGGAAATGGGAATTGGCTTTAACTATAGTAAGAATCGGTTATTGCTTGTCGGTGGTGCGACTATGCAGATTCAGTCACTCTCAACAAATAATAAAATGAGTTCAATTTCAAGGGTAGAAAAAATGTCAGACTTACCAAAAATATCATTTGGTATGGAATGGAAATTTACTGACTGGTTCATTGGTAGAATGGGCTATTTTAACAGATTTACATCAACGAGGATTGAACAGACTGCAACCAATACTTCGACTACAACAAGCACTACAGAACAGCCATGGTATGGGGACCCCAATGGATTTTCCGCAGGTCAACAAAGAATTACGCTCGGCTTAGGATTTCGATTTTGGGATTTTGCCATTGATGGGACGATAAGTGAAGGAATGATTATTAAAGGTCCTTGGTTTATCTCCGGTGAGACACAATCATTATTTAGCCTTCTCTCGTTACATTATCAATTATAAAAAAAGTTTGTTACATTACTATCGAAATTTAGTATGGAGATTCTTATGAACGTTAAATATTTATTAGCAGTTGTGCTCACGGCTTCAGTCATATTTATTTCCTGCACGGAAAAGATTGTTGAGTACAGAACAGTTAATCCTACAGATAAACCAACCGTCAATGACCAGTTTCATGGCGATATTGTCGGGCGTGTAGTACAAAAGAACAGTGGCGCGAAAGTCTATATTAGTCAGGTGAACATTGTTGACTCTGCGCTGATTGACCCGAACGATGGCTCGTTCGCGTTCAACAGTATTCAAATCGGAAACTATGACATGACGGTGAAGGCGGCAAATTATCGCTTGTACAAACGGTACAATGTTGTCGTCACAGGCGGGGGGGTTATTTATGTCGGCGATTTCGATTTATCGAAAACGCCTGACCTCGTTTCATCCTATTATCCACAAGATAAAGCAGAAGTTGTGTATGATAACAGGTATGCGCGACTTTCGATCTCGGTAATGTTCACTCAACCGATGGATAGGAAAAGTGTTGAAGAAGCGTTCTCGACCAATCCACCGACGAAAGGAGTTTTCCATTGGGGCGTGTACGCACCGACATTGCAGTATGCTTATTACTATCGCGATATGTCGTTCTCGCCGATTGAATACGGGGCAGTGATAACAACCTACAGCAAAATTACTTCCTTTACATATTCAATCGCTAAAGTAAATTCGTACGTTGATACGACGTATACAATCACGCTTGGAACCGGAGCGAAAGATACAGCAGGAAATCATTTGCAATTTCCTTTGAACTTTAGTTTCAGTACTGTTCAAGCAGGCTACACAGTGTACGGAATTCAGAGTGACCCGATAGATGGGGACATTGATGTTCAGCCATTAACGTATGATGGAATAACAGTAACATTTCCGCGACGGATGAATAAACACTCGACTCAACAAGCGGTTTCCATTACACCGAATGATGCACGGATATTTGTTTGGCCCGACAGCAACAGGATGAAAATTTATCTCGGTGGAGTATTTCGTGCTGACACGACCTACAACGTGTTGATTGATTCAAATGCGCTTGACCTCGATGGAAATAAACTCGGTGAGCAATTTGCATTTTCGTTCAGAACTGCTTCCGTCGCATTATCGAACACCTATCCAACGAATGCAGAATTGTTTGTATCCACGGGAACATATATTCGGATGAATTTCAATACGTATGTCTTGAAATCAAGTGTTGAAACTGCGTTTTCAATTTCGCCCAATGTTTCCGGTACTTTTGTCTGGGGAGATGGTTATTACAATTCAGAAAGCAAAACTCAATTGACATTCAAACCATCAACAGCGTTGCAAGCGAATACGCTCTACACGGTGACGGTTGCAAATACCGTACGTGATTTGTTCGGGACACCGATGAGAGAGAGTTATTCGTTCTCGTTTGTGACAAGACCGAATTGATTTGATTTCGGATTGCGCCCGCCTGCCAAATAACTTGTTCGTCGGGCAGGGATTGTGAATTGCGGATTGGCGCTTGGGAAAATTTCTCCCAAGCGCCCTCGCTCTCTACACCCCAGCAATTACTATCTTGTATCCGCTTACTTTTTCACAGACCAAAACCCCGGAACTTTCAACCTGCACTTCGGGCAACACCCATTCTTCATCGTGTTCTTTTGAATAGTATATCCCCAACGGGCAATCAACAACTCATGGCATTTCGGACAGTAGGTATTCTCATAACTGCCAACTTGTCCCGGAATATTTCCGGCATACACAAAGTGTAATCCTGCTTCATAGCCAATCTCTGCGGCGCGCATCAGCGATTTGATTTGTGTATTTGGAGTGAGTTGCATTTTATAGTCGGAATGGAACGCCGTAACATGCCAAGGAATATCAGGCGAAACGGAAACAAGAAAGTTTGCAATATCTTTCAACTCTTCTTCCGAATCATTGAATCCGGGAACGACGAGCGTAACAACTTCAATCCAAAATTTCTTTTCATGCAATAATTTGATTGTATCAAGCACGGTTTGCAAAACGCCGCCAAGTTTTCTGTATTGTTTATTCTGAAATCCCTTCAAATCCACTTTGTACAAATCAACCCAAGGATGGAGATATTCGATGACTTCCGGTGTTCCGTTTCCATTCGAGACGTATGAAGTGACGAGCCCGTAGCGTTTTGCAATTTTGAAAACTTCAACCGCCCATTCACTAGTAATGAGCGGCTCGTTGTATGTGCTTGTAACAACTGTTGCATCGTATTGATGTGCGGCGAGAATGATATCTTCGGGCGAGAGAATTTCAAACCGTGCGCTTGCAGAAGGGTCACGAAGTGTTTGAGATGTGAGCCAGTTCTGACAATAGCCGCATTGATAATCGCACCCTAACATTCCGAAACTCATTGCAAGATGTCCGGGAAGAGCGTGGAAGAACGGTTTCTTTTCAATCGGGTCAACCTGCAATCCGGCGACATATCCCCACGGTACAAACAATTTCCCGCCGCGATTAAATCTGACACGGCAAATTCCATCTTTCCCATCGCCGATAGCGCAACGATGTCCGCACGAATAACATTCGATACGTCCGCCTTCGAGTTGATTGTAGAGAACACCTTCGTGCGTGTGAGTTGCGAGAATTTCTTTCGGCGTGGTTTCGGATTTTGTCATGACATTGGCTTTACGTCGCTGTAAATATACTCTAATTTTCCCGCACGGTCAATGAAAATCGCTTGCATCGCCAACAGAATTTTCTTATTTTGTTTCGGAAACTTATCAACAACCATTGCTCTTGTTGACCATTCTCTCAAAAATTATTGAAGGTTAACAATAAGTAGCCCACGACTTCAGTCGTGGGACAATGAAAACAAAATTAATTCACCGCTTCTGTAACCATGAAGCGAATTCAATTGTCTAATCATTACCATCAGTAAGAGAAACTATGAAATTTAAAATAATAATTATCGCTACGATTGCTATTGCATTGACAATATTACTTTCTTCATTTGCTCATGCGCTTTCAAAGGGGAAGCCGAAAAAACCGGTGAAAACAAAAAGCAAATCTATTCTTCTCAAACCCGTGAAGCCGCTTCTTGATACGTTGTTGTGGATGGAAAACCTTGCAATTCAACCGTGTGCAGAAGATAGTTTGAGTCTTGCCGCGATGTCGTTGATGCGTGAAGTGAACGAGTGGACGAAAGTGCGATACAGAAAAGGGGGCAATACAAAGAAGGGCGTAGATTGTTCCGGCTTCGTGAAGAATGTTTTCAAAGATGCATTTTCGTTTGCACTACCTCGCACATCGAGAGAACAATTTACGTTGGGCGATTCTGTTTCTCAATCTGAATTAAAGACGGGCGACCTTGTTTTTTTCAAATCAAAAAGAAAACGAATTAACCACGTCGGGATTTATCTCGGCAACGGACAGTTCGTTCACTCCGCACGAAAACTCGGCGTTTCGATTGCCTCACTCGCAAATTCGTATTACCACAAACGATTTGCGGGGGCGAAAAGGATACTTGGATTTAATTCCAACGCACTCGAATCCAACTGAAAAACTTTGTGCGCTTTGCGAGACAACTTTGTGTGCTTTGTGGTTAAACTATCGCTACAACTCCAAAGCAAGTTTCTTCAGTAACGAAAGATTCATTTTATCCTCATGTAAATCCTCACTCTTCGGTGTTTCAAGAATTTTCGGAATGTCAGTGAATCGTGAATCCTGCATCAAAAATCGAAAACCATTCTCACCGATAAAACCTTTCCCGATATGTTCATGTCGGTCAACCCGCAAGCCGAGTGGTTTCTTTGAATCGTTGACATGAAACGCGACGAGCCGTTTCAAACCGAGCACTTCATCAAACTCCTGCATCGTTTTCTCATACCCTTTTTCGGTACTGATGTCGTACCCCGCAGCAAAGATATGGCACGTGTCAATGCAGACTGCCATTCGTTCCGGCTCATCCACTCCATCAATGATTATTCTGAGATGTTCGAACTTATACCCGATTGCGGTTCCTTGTCCGGCTGTCGTTTCGAGAACGCTTAGCACGCAGAATCCCTTTGTCTGCTCGTGCGCAAGATTGAGTGATTCGATGATGAGTTTAATTCCATCCTCCTCGCCTTTGCCGATGTGTGAGCCGGGATGAAAGTTGAGATACGGAATTCCCAGCAACTCGCACCGTTGCAACTCATCCACAAACGATTCTCTTGATTTCTTCAGAATTGCCGAATCAGCCGCACACAAATTAATGAGGTAACTGTCATGCGCAATCACCGGTGCGATGTTTGATTTCGACTGAGCGATTTTGTAGTTTGCAACGTCTTCATCGGTGAGCGGCTTGCCCTGCCACTGATTGTTGTTCTTGGTAAAAACTTGCAACGTTCTGCAACCGACAGAAGCGCCACGCTCGAACGCTTTGTAGATACCGCCTGAGATTGATTCATGCGCGCCGATGAGAGGTTCGTGGTTACTGGTTTGTGGTTCGGATTTTTTGGTTGTCGGATTCATGTATTCATTTATCAAATGAAAGTCATTAGTCAATTGTCATTTGTCATTTGGTGGTATAACTGACAACTCTCTATGTACTAATCACTATTCACGAATCACCAATGACCAATGACCAATGACAAATAACAAATAACAAATGACAGAGAATTAATATGTATGTTTAAACGTATTCAGAATAAAGATAAAAAGAAAAAACTCATTATCGGTTTGATGTCAGGAACGTCGGCAGATGGAATTGACGCGGCGTTGACTGAGATAGTTGGGAACGGAATTCAAACGAGAGTGAATGTGCTTGCGTTCGAGACGTTTCCGTATCCAACCGGATTTAAGAAATTCCTTCTGAAGAATTCCGATGCAAACACCGCTCGACTTGATGATGTTGCCCGATTGAATTTTCTCATTGGCGAGTTGTTTGCCGATGCTGTCATTGCTCTTTGCAAGAAGGCGAACGTGAACATTGAAAATATTGACCTCATCGGTTCACACGGACAGACTATTCAACATCTTCCTGAAACAAAGAAATTATTTGGAAAAGATATTCGGGCGACGTTGCAAGTCGGTGAGCCAAGCGTGATTGCCAAGCGAACAGGAATTGTAACCGTTGGTGATTTTCGTGTTGCGGATGTTGCGGTAGGAGGAACGGGCGCGCCGCTTGTTCCGTATGTTGATTATCTCTTGTTCAGGTCAGAGAAAAAGAATCGTGCGTTGTTGAACATCGGGGGAATTGCAAACATCACCGTACTTCCGAAATCCTGTTCACTCGATGAAATGTCCGCTTTTGATACCGGCCCGGGAAACATGGCTATTGATGCACTGATGAAGAAATTTTACAACCGGGCGTATGATATGAATGGCGAAGTGGCATCAAGCGGAAATCTTATTCCTGAGTTACTTCATCGGATGATGGAACATTCATATTTGAAAATGAAACCGCCAAAGTCAACAGGCAGGGAAATGTTCGGTGAATTGTTTGTGAAGGAGATTCTCGCTCATTCCAAACGAAAACCAACGGAAGATATCATTACAACAGTAACGGAATTCACTGCGCTGAGTGTGTTTGAGGCGTATCTTCTTTTCATCAAAAAGAAAACGAAGATTGAAGAATTGATTGTCAGTGGTGGCGGTGTTCACAATTCTTATTTGATGAACTCGCTTCAAAAATATTTCAGTGAGGCGAGAGTTTCTTCGATTGAAAAATTTGGAATGTCATCAGATGCAAAAGAGGCGGTTGCGTTTGCGATTCTTGCGAATGAGACTATTGCAGGAAATGCATCGAATGTACCGAATGCAACTGGTGCGAGTAAACAAACAATGTTAGGGAAAGTTTGTTTGCCCTGAATATGGCGTTACAGAACAATGAATAATCTTACAACATTTATACTACACCAATCTATTGATTTAGGATAGAGCAATGTTTCTTGATTATGCTGCATATAATGGGCTTAAGTACTTTTAGTCGAAATTTCTCTGTTCGACGTTTGATGCTTCGGGTTAGAGCTTTTTTGTTCTTCTTTATATACTTGGTAAAAATACCTGACTAGTTTGCTTGGTGTCATTTTGCAATTTCATCTAAATTCTCTTTCATTGTTTTTGCATCAACCATCCCCATATTTTCCGAAATAATATTTTCCCCAGTCAATTCAAATGAATTAATAAATTTCTTCAGCAAATCATTTGAAAACATTGATTTTTTCCATTCAAAGTAAAGTTTCTGAATATTTTCATTTGATGCTTCAAATGGAATTTCAAAAAATGCCCCATCAGAAGGTGAAAAGTTTTTAAGCACAATTTGAAAGTATTCCGGGGGATTTCTTTGAAGAATATTTACATCTGCTGTAGCAGGTTTGCTTGTCATTATCGGAACAGAATGATTTAAATAATTCGATTTCATTAAGTATAGATGAAACACTAACGAATTAGCAGTAGCAGGACCTTGGTTCATAATCATTACGCTAACAATCCACCTTCCAGATTTTTCTAAAGTTGAAAAAGGACTACTCACTGGACTAATGGTAAATGCATAACAGATTACAGATTTACTTTTCTTTTCAGATTCTTTTTGAATATCCCAATCAGTTTTAATGCCAAAGTAAAATACAACAGCTGCAAAAACGGCACTGATTAATTTAGTATATGGGCTGGAAATAATTTGCCGAAAACTTTTTTCTTTTTGTTTAATATACTTAGTATTCATCTCTCCTTTTTTTCATTATTTTTATAACCTTGAATTTATACTACCTAACGAACTGGAACAAAGTTGCGTTTTAACGTTTCTGACCGGAGCAACTTTTATTAATTTGTTGATTACTATTGTATCCTAAGTTGTCATTTATAGGAACTCACCATTCAAAACTCAGACGCGTCGTCAGTTGCAACGTCTGGTTGACTGACGGTCTTTGTGAAAGCACGAAAGTAAATTTATTTCTTCTTTCGATTCAACAGTTTCGAGATGGCTTCTTTTAGTTGTGATTGTTCCCGGCGTATCTCACCGACGCGTTCTGCAAACGAGGATAGAACAGTTCTAATTGTACCTGCTAAGTCTAAACATTCTTCATCAGTCTGTGCATGGATGCCTTCACTGAGAGCTTGATGAAGCAATGTCAATGGATTGTGGCCTTCTATCAACAAAGAATCTGGTATTGCTCCTTTGAGAGATTCTACTGCTCTTGAGAACTGAGGTTCTTCTCTTGCTTGTTTTAGTGCTTCTTTTAAAGAAGTTGGGGCATTGGTTAGATCAGCAACTTTGATAACTTCGTCTAAAATCCGATTCTTTTGGTTTTCGACAACTCTTCGATAATAAGCAAATGCACCAATACCAAGACTTTGGTTTTCCGCACGCCTGCCTTTAAGAAAATAATCCTTTTCAGACCCAAGTAAACTAAGTAATCTAGTTGGTGTTGGATCTCCAAAAACAGGAACCTCACCCATTTTATATATGGTTGCGGAAGTATTGTCGTGAAGTGTGAAGATGACAGCAAAAATCTTCTTATTGGTCAAACAGTTTCTACATGAGTACTGTAAGAATGTGATTTCTGATTCCTTCACTTTTGGATAGAGAGATTTGGTTTCAGATCTAAACGATCGAATGCCATTGCATTGCTCTGAGGAGCAATAAAGTTGTAGGTCGCCGAGCGGCATTTCAAGGCCGCTTGACATCGAGGTTTTGTAGGATGTTACATAAACTCTGACTTTGGATTCTGTCCCTGGGGGATAGGACTCAAGAAACCTATTGATTATGACTGGGCTTTCTTCTATTGCCATATTTTTTCGAGTAATAAGTAGAGTCTTTCCATTTAGCTATTGTTTATACAGATTCCTGATATTTCGACTTTCTAGTAAGCGAACTCTCAACAACATTGTAAAATATCCGCATTAACTTAAACAAAGTGAAAAACAAATGCAAACCATCATCGTTTATTGTTCAAATCCTTGATAAAAGATTGAGGTATCATCAGTAGTCCATCGTAAAAAAGAAATACAAAAACACCATCGCCATGCTGAGTTGCAATAAGCGATAGTAATTCGTTTGTTTCGTCTTTAAGAGATTCCAAAGGTAAGCAACAGCGAATAAAACAATTGTTACAAAGAGAAACATTCCGATTGATTCAGGAATATTCATGTTCATACCCCAAAGTTTTGTCATGTTTGTTTTGGCGTTCAGGACTGAGCCGTAAAGAATCGGGAGATGGAGGACGTACACCAACAACGACTCCCGTCCGAGAACTGTCCACCAAGGATTTGCTGATTGAATATTCTGAGAAGCAAACCAGATTGCCGTCGTAATCAAAAACAACGCGCCGGTGCGAATGAAAAAATATGTCGGACATGTGTACCAGAAATCGTGCGCGCCGTATTCATGCCCGGGAATTAATTCGGCAAGTAATCCGACGACAATCATCGCAATGCCTGTTAAACCGAGTTTCTTGATAAACGCTCTCTCTTTTCCGTTTCGGACTGCGACAAGAAATTCAAACGAAGTGATGACGCCTGCATACAAAAATCCGACAAAAGGAAAAAGCGGAAACACAGAACCGTTGTTCATGTTCATCAATTGAGCGAACGCAAGCGGGAGTTTATCAAGCCAATTGATATTCCATGTGATTGGTGTGAGGAACGCAAGCGCAAGACTGATTGCGATAACAAGATAATAAAACCAATCTTCCCGCTTGAAGAAAAAGACCAACGCGTGAAGCGAAAGTAATCCGATGCCGATGCACGCAAGAACATCGGATTGAAAGAGTTGCAGGTAATCTCTTGTGGTTCCTTCAAGTAAGGTTTTTCGGAAAGAAAAGAAGGGGAGATGGATTGCAAGTCCAAGCCCGATGATGATGATGAACCTGCCGACACGTCGTGCAAGCGGCGAGCCCCAGCGATGATATTCCTGCCAGCGTTTATGTGTTGAGATGACAAACGTCAGTCCCGCACCGAATAGAAAAGCAGGCGCACTCAATCCATGAAAGAACTCATGAAACAGAAACCAACCTGTTTGCTGAATCTCCGGAGTTAATAACGCACGAAGCACATGTCCTTCGAGCATGAGAAGGATGATGCATGTCCGGTACACGTCAATGAATAGGTAGCGATGCTTCACTTCGTTCAGTTAAAAGTTAAAAATTAAAAGTGAATGAGAAGTTATACGGTATCAGTTATAGGTTACAGGTTGCAGGTTAGAGGTTACTGCATTTCTCAAAATTAATAACAAGTATCCAGCAACCAGCATTAAGGATCCAGCATCCAGCATCAAGAAACGAGTTCACGCTCCCATCATACAATTAATTGCAACCGTGTTTACAATATCATCTACACTGCAACCGCGTGATAAATCAAAGGCGGGTTTTTTTAATCCCTGCACGACGGGACCAATTGCTTCTGCGCCGCCAAGTCGTTGCGCAAGTTTATAGCCGATATTTCCCGCGTTTAAGTCAGGGAAAATCAGGACGTTCGCATTTCCTGCAACGGGACTTCTCGGCGCTTTTGATTGTGCGACTTTTGTAACGATTGCCGCATCGAGTTGTAACTCTCCGTCAACAATAAGTTGCGGCGCTTTTGATTTGACAAGTGCAGTCGCTTGTTGAACTTTTTCAACAAACGGATGACTTGCACTTCCTTTCGTAGAGAACGAAAGCATTGCAACACGAGGTTCTTCGCCGGTGAGTTTCTGATGATTTTCCGCTGTCGAGATTGCAATATCGGCAAGTTGTTCGATGGTCGGGTCGGGAACGACGGCGCAATCGGCAAACGAAAAAACTTTGTGTGGAAACACCATCAAAAAGAAACTTGAGACAATGCTGATTCCTTCTTTCATTCCGATGACTTGAATCGCCGCACGCAAGACATCGCCTGTGGTTGAAAGCGAACCGGCAACACTTCCTGCCGCCATGTTTTCCCGCACCATCATTGCGCCGAAGAAAAGAGGATTCTGCATAATCTTTTGTGCTTCTGTGAATTCAAGTCCTTTTGCTTTTCGGAGATTAAAAAAGATGTGAGAGAAGTCGCTCAACTTTTCTGACTTGCTCGGGTCAACGATTCGGATTCCGCCGAGAGCGACGCCCAGCGCTTCCGCTTTTGTTTGAATTTCCAATTCGCTTCCGACGAGAATCGGGTTGGCGATTCCTTCATCGGTGAGAATGCGCGCCGCTTTGATTGCGCGTTCATCCGTTGCATCGGGAAGGACGATTGATTTCTTGAGTAGTTTGGATTGTTCTTTTATCGAAGTGAGTAATTCTGAGGGTATCATGGTATTCGTTTTCAAATGTTGTTACAATGTTTTGGCAGATGCTTCATTCGATTCGGTCGAATTGCCATCTTTGGTAAAGAGTTTTAATTTAAAAAAATATGTTGTTCCGGCGAGAAGAGGAAAAACTGTATCGCGTGTTGTGTTTTGGTTGTAGATGTCTTTGATGAATGTGGAAGATGAAGTGGTGAAGCCCCGTACCTTCGAGCGATGAATTTGGTAATGGTCGAACTCAAACGAGTTGCTTCGTGTCCATTTGAGAATGACGGAACTTTCTGTTATGCCTGCGGTATCAACTCCCAGCAAAATGTATTCACGCGTTATGGCTTTTTCTTCTTCTTCACATGCTGAAAAAATAAAAATTCCACCGATGGTAATGAGAATAAGAAGAAATATTTTGCTTGACATGATGAGTTACTTTGTTTGTTGATGCCTGATGAAGATACGAGTTCCCAACATAAAACACTAAATTCGAATATCTAAATCCGAAACAAATTCGAATTTTACAATCATAAATATTGCAAACATGATTTACTGTTTTTCATTCGATAGTAGAATTTTTCTCATGTAGTTCATCCAACGCCATTCCCAGTCGTTTCAATCCTTCAGCAAACAGTTCCGGTTTGCCGCATAACCCAAGTCTGAAATGATGAGGCATGTCGAAGAATTTTCCGGGGACGAATGCCGTTTCATATTTTGTTCGAAGTAGTTCGCTCAACTCGTCAACATTTCCTCTTTTGAGTCGAGGAAAAACGATTGTTCCGTCACTTGGAAGTACGCAATTCAATTCGTTTCTTGAGCTAAGGAATTGATAGAGTAACACGCGGTTTTGGTCGAGGATCGTGCGTGAACGAGTAGCAAGTTTGTCTATTTGTTGAAATGCACGGACACCCAATCGCTCGCTTAATGTTGTTTGATTAACGTACAGAAGGTCAATCAATCGCCACAACTTGTTTGTAATTTCCGGTTCTGCCAGAATCCATCCGAGCCGCATACCACTGAGACCGTACGCTTTCGTGAGACTGTTCGTGGTGATGAATTCTTTTCCGAGTGAAGCGGCAGTGAAAAACGATTTGTCAAACATTGTCGTCAAATAAACTTCGCCAACTAAGACATGAGCATTGACGCTTCGGGCGATGTCGCCGACCTGAAGCAACGTCAGTTCATCGGTATAAACGCTTGTCGGATTGTGAAGATTGGTTAAAACTATCAGCCGCGTTTTGGGTGTGATTGTTTTTTTAATTTCTTCCGGGTTGATATGAAAGCCGTAGTCGAATCTTCTCATAAATCGTTTGACATCAGCGCCAAGAAATTTTGCCGCAGAAACAAGTAGTTCATAAGCCGGATATTCGATGAGAACTTCATCTCCGGGTTTGAGGAGCAATGCCATCACCAAATAATTTGCCATCGAAGCGCCGAGCGTTGTAACAACCGAATCGGCTGAAACGCTGTATTGCTGAGCAATGATTTGTTTGAGCGGTTCATAGCCGTACGAACCCGCTCCGCTGAGGAGCAAATCTTCTTGCTGATAAGGAATTTCAGAAAGCGGATAATCAACCATCCCGCTGATAGCAAGATTGTACCTTACACCCGAAAGAGTTTTTACCCAGTGCATGTATTCCGAACTGAGAAGACGTTGTGTCATGCGTTTCTTCTTTTGATTTTCCAGAGATAAAAAAGTGGTATTCCTGTTGCAATAATTGCCAAGCCAATCAAACTATCAAACGGGAAATTGTACACTGTACTAACGACGATAGCAACGCAGGCAAGTGTGTAAATTCCTGTCGTGTAAGGATGTCCCGGCATTTTGTATCCCGAATGATTGTTGCCAGCGCGCTTATCTCTCAAACGGTAAACAAAAATACACGCGCCGCCCAAACCAAACCAAACCCAATCTGCGGCGACGACATAGTTCAAAATCTGTTCGTACTTTCCTGAAAGTGCGATGACAATTGCCGCGACTCCTTGCATCACAATTGCAACAACCGGCGCTTTTGTTTTGGGATGAACCCAGCCGACCTTCTTAAAAAATACTCCGTCGTTTGCCATCGCATAGTAAACTCTCGGTCCGGTAAGAATTGATTGACTGAGGAACCCGAGAGTTGAAATTGTGATGCCAAGTCCGATGAACAATGCGCCTGTGTTTCCGAGCGCAAGTTGCATCACTGCGCTTGCAGGAGTTTTTGTTTGGGCTAATCCATCTGCGCCGAGCGCATGAAGACAAACGTAGTTGACAAGAATGTAGAGAACGACCACCGTTCCTGTTCCGATTAACAAGCCGCGTGGAAGATTTTTATCGGGATTTTCTACTTCACCTGCGATAAAGTTCGATGTTTGCCAACCACCGTAAGCGAAGAGTAATGGAACTAATGCCGCGCCAAATCCTGAAACTAAATCGAACGAAGGAGGTCGGTCAAGAAGCGGTTGCATCGTGAATCGTGAATCGTCAATCAATAAATATCCACAAACAATCAGCATCAGCACTGCGCCGATTTTCAAAACCATAAAGAAACTTTGGAGGTTGCTTCCCTCTTTTACGCCGAGACAATTCACAGTGGTAAGAATGACAAGCGTTATTATTGCAATGAGCCAATCGGGAAGCGCAAGTCCGGTAAGTGAGAGAAAGTATCGCGAAAACGTGAGAGAGACAGCCGCCATTCCTCCCGTGTGGACAACGAACAATAAACCCCAGCCATACATGAACCCGACAACAGGATGAATTGCATCGCCAAGATACACATACTCTCCGCCTGCTTCAGGTTTACGCGCGGCAAGTTCTGCATAAACGAATGAACCGGCAATTGCAATGATACCGCCTACAAGCCACGCGCTTAAAATCAAAAACGGAGTATGAACATACTGTGCCACCACGTACGGATTCATGAAGATTCCTGAACCGATGATGCCGCCCATGACAATCATCGTCGCATCGAACAAGCCGAGGCGGCGGGCGAGGGTTGGTTGTGTAACTTGGTTGTTCAAATTCATTTTTGACAAAAATACGATAAAATGAACCAGAGTCAAAATAATATTAGTTTGTTCTTGGTTTTGTATATTACCATGAAAATGAAAAAGTATTTTATGTGTTTCCGTACAACGTATCTCATACTCTCTGTCTTGTTAAACTTGTTTCCGATAATGGTTTGGAGCCAGATGGATGAACAGCCATCGAATGTTCTTCGGGATAGTCTTCTCCAAAAAGGGATTCAGTATTTCACGCTCTCAAAATATTCTGAAGCAGTTGAGGTTTTTTCAAAGATTGATTCAAGCGACGGAACCGCCCAGTTTTACCTTGGCATGTGTTGTTTCCAACAGAACGACATTCAAAACGCGATCTCTTACATGAAGCGAGCAGTGATGATTGATTCTGTGAATACATCGTATCGTTTTCAACTTGCAAGAATTTATACCGTATCGGGATTGGTGAACGATGCGAAGCGCGAATTGGAATTTATTGTAATACACGACTTTGATTTTGTCCCTGCCCGATTTCAACTCGCACTCCTGAATTATGAATCAAAAAACATGGAACAAGCGCTTAATTATTTCCATGAAGTTATCAAAAAGAATCCGAAGGATTTTCTCAGCTATTATTATATCGGCTCGGCGTTGATGAATCTTCAGAAAAGTGATTCGGCAATTGAGTTTCTCTCGACAAGCATTTCGCTCAACCCGAACTATTTGCCCGCGATAAATTCTCTCGCGTCCATTTATTTCGGGAAGAAAGAATATCACGAGGCGTTCAGGTTGTTTACCAAAGCAAGGACGATGCGCCCTGAAGTAGCAGACTATCATTACAAAACCGGATTGTGCTATCAAAGCACACAAAATTATGATAGCGCGATTGTGTATTACTCGAACGCCATCGAACGGGATACTTCCAATGACACGTATCTTGCTCAGTTGGGATATTGTCAGTTGATGTTGCAGAACTATGAAGAAGCATTGTCGGCATATTCCAAGGCGCTTCTCATTGATAATGAGAATCCGTTGTACTACACAAATCTTGCACTCGCATATTCAAAACTTGATAGCGTGAAGCAAGCGGCGTCAACATACCGGAAAGCGATTGATGTTTCTCATCCAGAAGTGATTACTCAAATGTATATCAAACTTGGGACGTTATATTTTTATCAGAAACAATATCGCAACGCACTTTCTGCCTACCGAAGAGCGCTTGATATTCATCCTTCAAATAACGAAGCCCAATATTATGTCGCGTTGACGCTTGATTACCTGAATGATTCGAAATCAGCAATCAAACAATATGAAAAGTATTTGAAACTTGTCGCTTATGATTCGTCTCAAATGGAACGAATCGAACAGGCAAATGAGAGAGTGAAATTATTAAAGGCAAGCGGGAAGCAGACTCGATGATAAAATATATTGTCACGCTTTTATTGGTTCTGTTCACCTCCTTTGCAATCAGCCAACTGAAGACGAAAACGAAGATTCCGTTTGAACAGCAATTCCAATCAAACGTAAAGGAAGAACGAATCGGCGAAGAGATACGGAGAACGACTCAAACCCATCAATTCTTTTTTTACGATTCATATCCGCTTGAAGAAGGGAAGTCCGGCTCATTGTTCATTCATCAAACATCGGATATTGTTTCTTCCAATTTTATGGAGGGAAGCGATGGGATTCTCACCATCAACGCATATATGAATGAGAAAGAACGTTACGATAAACCTGTTTGGACAATTGTTGATTCAGCAGAGCAGAGCGAATTGTGGAGGAATTTCATAAAGACAACTAACTTTGCCTGTTGCGGTTCTGAAAACACTTATCGCTACTACAACGTTGTGACTGGAACCAAAATTCTTTCCTCGTCAATTCCGCTTGCAAGAATAGAAGTGTATGATTCGCCTGACGTGCCGTCTCAGAAAACAATGAACCGATATGTAGCGTATCTTTCGAGCGAAGTGTTGAAAGATAATCCGTTTGATAAAACCGATGAAACGATTATAGGGAAACTTATGCTTGCAAGTGATGATGCAGTTCTTCAGAGTTTGATATTGCACGACACGAGCAAGTCGGAAATTCAACCGGCATGGTCTCCGAAGGTAAGCGTGTTCAGAGATGATTATGAATTGAAAGATGAACGAACCGAAATTTGGTTTGAAGGAAATGTAACCGAGCAAAATGAAAAAGCAGTAACGGGCGTTTTCGTACGACTTGTTTTCACTTATATGGATGATGAGCGGGAAGTCCTTGTTCCGATTCTTGATGGAAGATTTGATGTTTCATTCATTCAGAAACCGGACAAGATTGCAATCGAAGAAATCGGAGAGAAGAACGATTGACTCCTGAACTGCTTGGTTACCTCGGCTCTGTTTTTATTGCCGTTTCATTGTGGATGACAAACATCCGTAAGTTGCGATTACTAAACATGACCGGAGCGGGAATGTTGGCTGTGTACGGCTTGCTTATTCATGCGTATCCTGTTCTTGTGTTGAATGCCTTCAATGTGTGTGTCAATATATTTTTCATCAGGCAAATATCGCGGAAGCAGGATTACTTCACGTTGCTTCCGTTACCCGAAGTGAAGACTCCGTACTTAGAAAAATTTCTTACATTTTATCAGAACGACATCAACAAATATTTCCCTGATTTCAATTGGGAAAAATTACACGTGCCGCATTGTTTCTTTATCTTGCGGAATCTTATTCCCGTTGGATTGTTCATCTACGAAACACGAGAAGCCGGAATCATTGACATCAAACTAGATTACGTCATTCCCGATTACCGTGACTTCAAAAACGCGTCGTTCACTTACTCAACAAAGAAAGAAGAATTGAAACAGCAAGGATTTACTACGTTTCAGGTTCATACAACGGTGAAAGAACATCAAGCGTATCTTCTGAAAATCGGATTTACTAAGGATTTTGAAAATTCAGAATACTATCTGAAAGAAATTTGATTCAAGATATAAGATTCAGGATTCAATAGTCAGTGACCAATGACCATTGACAAATTACTAATGACTCATGACAACTAACCACTAACAAATTAACCAATCACTAATCACCAATTCACTAAAAACGATGGCAGACAACAAAATCATCTTCTCCATGATCGGAGTCGGAAAAGTTCACAAACCCAACAAGCAGGTTCTCAAAGATATTTACCTTTCATTTTTCTATGGTGCGAAGATAGGCGTACTTGGATTGAACGGCGCAGGCAAAAGCACGCTATTAAAAATCATTGCTGGAGTTGATAAGGATTATCTCGGAACTATCAACGCACAGAAAGGAATAACGTTTGGCTATCTCTCTCAAGAGCCGGAACTTGACCCGAACAAAACAGTAAAAGAAATTGTGGAGGAAGGCGCGGCAGAAACGGTTGCGTTGCTGAAAGAATATGAAGAAATCAGTGCAAGGTTTTCTGAGCCGGATGTGGACTTTGATGCGCTTTTGGAAAAGCAAGCCAAACTTCAGGAGCGAATCGAGCATCTCAACGCATGGGATTTAGACAGCAAACTTGAGCAAGCGATGGATGCGCTTCGTTGTCCGCCGGGCGAGACATCAGTCAAGACAATTTCAGGAGGCGAGAGAAGACGGGTTGCATTGTGTCGTTTGCTGTTGCAGGAACCGGATGTTTTATTGCTTGATGAACCGACGAACCATCTCGATGCGGAATCGGTGGCATGGTTGGAACATCATCTTGCCGAATACAAAGGAACGGTGATTGCCGTTACGCACGACAGATATTTTCTTGATAATGTCGCCGGATGGATTTTGGAATTGGACAGAGGCGAAGGAATTCCGTTTGAAGGAAATTACACTTCATGGCTGGAACAGAAACAGGCGCGGCTCGCCGTCGAAGAAAAACAGGAATCGAAACGACAGAAAGTGTTGCAGAGAGAACTTGAATGGGTGCGATTGAATCCTAAAGGAAGACATGCAAAAAGCAAAGCAAGAATCAGCGCGTACGAAAAGATGGTTGCTGAACAAGGCGAAAGTCGGAATGAAGAATTGGAAATATTTATTCCGCCCGGACCGCGACTTGGCAACTTAGTGATTGAAGCCGAGCATGTAGAGAAAGAATACGGTGATATTGTGTTGTATGATGACATGTGTTTTAGTTTACCGCCCAGCGGCATCATCGGCGTGATTGGTCCCAACGGAGCGGGAAAGACAACGCTTTTCCGAATGATAACGGGACAGGAGAAACCTGATTCAGGAACGATTCGCATTGGCGAGACTGTGAAGTTGGCGTACGTTGACCAAAATCGACCGCTCGACCCGAACAAAACTATTTGGCAGGAAATATCTGAAGGAGAAGATTTGATTAAGTTGGGAACTCGTGAAGTGAATTCACGTGCGTATGTTGCCCGCTTCAACTTCAGTGGAACCGATCAGCAGAAACCGTGCGGTGTTCTCTCCGGCGGCGAACGAAACCGTGTTCATCTTGCAAAGATTTTAAAAACGGGAGCGAACGTACTTTTACTCGACGAACCAACGAACGACCTTGACGTGAACACACTCCGTGCGCTTGAAGAAGCGTTGAGCAACTTCGCCGGTTGCGCCGTCATCATCTCCCACGACCGATGGTTTCTCGATAGAGTTGCAACACACATCCTCGCGTTTGAAGGAGACAGCAGTGTTGTTTGGTATGATGGCAACTACTCCGAGTATGAAGATTTCCGGAAGAAGAAATTAGGCATTGATGCGGAACGACCGCACCGGATTAAGTATAAGAGGTTGGTGAGGGAGTGATAATTAACATAGTACAAAAGGAAAAAAATATAATGGATCAATTTATTCAACAAATATTTGAGAACCTTGACAAATGGAGACACCTTCCTGCTTACCAGTTGGAGCGCAGGGCAGATATTTTCTTTTCAGTCTACCTTCCTGAGTATATCAAGCGGGAATATCAGTTAGAAGTTGAATTAATTATACCTGAATTTCCTATAAAAGTAGATATAGCCTTTCCTAAAGCAAAAGGCAACAGATCGTTTAAGATCGATTATTTATTCAAGTTTAAGAACACCAGAAAAATTTGGTTTATCGAATTGAAGACTGACACGGAATCAGTTAATGAAAAACAAAAGAAGTACTTGAGTTCAGTTAAAAATACAAGTATGGTAATGATATTGAATAAAATTAAGGAAATCATCAAAGCATCTTCATCGAAAAAATATAATAATCTTATTACTCTTTTAATCCAAGGTGGATTCGTCAAGGATTCAGAGGATGTTTTTGATATTATAGTTGGTGATTATGAAAAAGAAATCGTTTTTGTATTACCCAAAAAGATGAAGGAAGATTTAGAAAAAGATTTTCGTGTAATTTACAACCATGATATTTCGAGTGTTATACAATCTTTCCCAGATGAATTGAGTCGAAGATTTGCAAAATCTTTAACTGAGTGGGCGACAATCAATGCTGACGGGAATTCTGTTAGCAATGTTTGATTCATTAGTTATAATTTATCCACAACTCACACTCCAATAATCCAACTTGCTCTCCCTTAACTCCATAAGCATCCAATTCGGCGGCCGCTCGCTGTTTGATGATGTCTCGTTCATGATTGGTCCGCACGACCGCATCGGGTTTGTCGGCTCGAACGGCGCGGGGAAATCAACTCTGCTGAAAATTATTGCCGGCATCAACGAAGCAGATTCGGGGAGCGTTGATAAAGCGAAGTATGTTACAGTTGGGTATCTTCCGCAAGATGGAGTGATTGCTTCCGGCAAGACATTGTACAAAGAAGTTGAAACAGCGTTTGAAGATGTAATGTTTGTCCAACAGGAATTGGAGGAGGCGCAACAGCAACTCAGCACACTCAATCCTGAAAGCGAAGAATATGCGGATGTGTTGGAGGTATTCGGAGAACTTCAACATAAGTTGGAGGACTTAGACGCGTTCCGAATGAAATCAAAAATTGAGCGGGTGTTGATGGGGCTTGGTTTTTCAGTTCCCGATTTCGAGCGGCAGACGGAAGAGTTCAGCGGCGGTTGGCAAATGAGAATCGCTCTTGCAAAGTTATTGCTCAAAGAACCCTCGGTGCTTCTGCTCGATGAACCGACAAACCATCTCGACCTTGATTCGCTTCAATGGCTTGAAGAATATCTTCACAATTACAATGGCGCAATCATTCTTGTCTCGCATGACAGAGCATTTCTCGATAGCATCACGACGAAGACCATCGCCATCAGTCTGGGAAATGTTGACACTTACGCAGGCAATTATTCTTTCTATGAAAAAGAGAAGGCGGTGAGAAAGGAGTTGCAGGTTTCTGCGTTCAAAAATCAGCAACAGCAGATGAAGCAGACTCAGCAGTTCATCGAACGGTTCAGGTACAAAGCGACGAAAGCACGGCAGGTGCAAAGCAGAATCAAACAACTTGAGAAAATTGAACTCGTAGAGATTGAAGACGAAGAAGAGGAAATTCATTTCCACTTTCCGCAGCCGAAACCGAGCGGCGCGATTGTGATGGAGTTGAAAAGTATCAACAAAAGTTATGGACAAAAAAAAGTATTTCATGGTTTGAATTACACGCTCGAACGAGGAGATAGAATTGCAATTGTCGGTGTGAACGGCGCAGGCAAATCAACATTCTCTCGGATTGTTGCGGGAGTAGAACCGTTTGATTCGGGTGAACGAAAACTTGGATACAATGCGATTCTTTCCTACTTCGCACAACATCAGGCGGAAGAACTTGATATGTCGAAAGAAGTTTTGCAAATCGTTGATGAAGTTGCTGAAGGAGAAATCAGAACAAAACTGCGGACAATTCTGGGCTCGTTTTTATTTCATGATGATGATGTGTTTAAGAAAGTTTCTGTGCTGAGTGGTGGAGAGAAGAGTCGGCTTGCGCTGGCGAAAATGCTTCTTCAACCTGCAAACTTTCTCATCATGGACGAACCGACAAACCATCTTGACATGCGCTCGAAGAAAGTTCTTCAAGAGGCATTGCTGGCGTATGAAGGGACGTACATCATCGTCTCGCATGACCGTGCATTTCTCGACCCGATTGTGAACAAGGTGTTGGAATTTTCTTTATCCGGAGCGCGAACGTATTTGGGAAATGTCTCTGAGTATCTGGAGCGGAAGAAACTTGAACGAGAATCGGTTATGGAGAGCAAGGGCGCGCGGGTACAAGGGCGCGCTGGAGAATCGTTGAATGCGAGAAGTGGTGATTCACGAATTACCAATCACGAATCGCCAATGACGGAAAAGGAACGAAAGCGACTCGAAGCCGAGGCACGTCAGGAACTCTACAAAAAGACAAAGGAACACAAAGACAGGTTAGTGAAAGTGGAAAAGGAAATTGAGAAGATGGAACAACGAAAAGCCGAAATTGAGACGATGATGGCTGATGTCGAGTTCTACAAGAAAGGGGAGGAAGCGAAGAAGGTGGCGCAGGAACATCGGGAATTGAAGGTGAAGTTGGACGACGCATTTCTGGAATGGGCGGAGATTTCGGAGATGATTGAAAAGATAAAAAACGAATAATTTTGCCGTGAATTGATTTCTTTTTGTAAATGAATTTCTTACCTTTACCACAAAGACACGGAGACACAAAGTTGTTTTCAAATCAAGCATACACTCTGTGTCTTAGCGTCTCAGTGGTTAATAAAATCTATGAAACTGACTTATAAAAAATTAGACTCCTCAACATGGAATAACTTTGCCGAACTGTTTGGCGAGCGGGGCGCGTGCGGCGGATGCTGGTGCATGGCATGGCGACAATCATCATCGGAGTATGCGAAGAATAAGGGAGAGAAGAATAAGCGTTCGATGAAAAAATTAGTGATGAGCGAAGAACAACTTGGCATCATCGCGTATCATGAAGGAAAACCGATTGGTTGGTGTGCGGTTGCGCCGAGAGAACGGTATTCAAAGTTGGAAGCATCTCGCGTGTTGAAGCGAATTGATGATGCGGCAGTCTGGTCAATTCCGTGTTTCTTTCTTGCGAAGGAGTACAGGCGCAAAGGACTTTCCTCTGAAATTTTGAAAGGAGTTATTGCGTACTGCAAGAAAAAGAAAGTGAAAGTCCTCGAAGCGTATCCTATCATTCCGTATTCGGAAAACATGCCCGCTCCGTTTGCTTGGACAGGAATGTTGTCATCGTTTTTGAAAGCAGGATTTGTGGAAGTGAAACGCTGGTCGAAGTCGAGACCGATTGTGAGATATTATTATTAACAAAAGGCAGTTTATGGTAAATAAAGCATACTTGAATATTATTATTTGTATTTCATGTGTAGTAGTTGTGATTTCTTCATGCACAACAATAAATGCAACTTCTAATTATGATCGAAACCAATCAAGAAAGATTGGCAAGATTTTAATTCTTTTTTCAACGAATGAAGCTTTTAACGATTTAATGGAAGGATTTTATTCAACTTTCAAAATGAGTCTTGACAGTTCCGGAATAGAATCTAAGAATTGGAGAGATGATGGTCTTTCTTTAGAAAATGATTTAAAAAAAGTTATTAATGATTTTGAACCAGATGTTATTTTGAAAATAGTTCAAACGGAAGCAAAGTCCTATCATGATGGTTGGTTAACATTAGGTGCATCGGTAAAATTGAATGCTAGTCTGATTGATGTAAAACTTTTAACACCGTTTTGGAGGTCGAATATAGATGTTAATTGCACAAAATATAGTTATCCGGGTAGAGGTGATGGAAGATCGCTTGCACGAGAGGTGGGAAACTTACTTGAGAAGGATAAAATTATTTTAAACTTCAGACATATTCAAAGTAAATAATTTTTTATTCTATTTTTAAAAAATGCTCAAATACAATTTAAGGTATAGACGAACGACAGCAAATATGATTACAAAAAAAGATGGTTTTAAATGTTTCATTGGTTTATGTTCACTATCTATCCTATTTTTTTCCTGTGCAACAATTGTCGAAGTTAGATCTAATTTCGATGTAACATATAAAAATGAAGTTAAAAAAATGTTAATAGAGTTTGGAACAAATCATATCTTCAATGAAATGTCAACTGGTTTTTACAATACATTCAAACAATGTCTTGATAGCTCGAATATAGATTCAAAAATATGGCGTGATGATGGGCTTACATTGGAGGAGGATTTGAAAAAAGTTACTGGTGGCTATGAACCTGACCTTATTTTGTTGATAACTCAACGAGAAGCTACTTTGTTCCAAAATATATTTGGGGCAACGACGGGAACCGACCTAATTTTAAATGCAACAATTTATGATGCGAAGAATATTAAACGTATTTGGAGAGGGGATATTGACTTTAAAAAGAATGGTAGGGGCAAACCCAATATTGATGATGGAATAATTCTCGCTCAAGCAATAGCTAAAAGATTGGAAGAGGACAAAGTGATTGTAAACTTCAAAAATATTCTTAAGAGGTGAATACTGAAACTAATTAGTGTAAGTATTATCTTTAGTCAGGTCAGAATATTTATTGAAAATAATACGCATATTCAAAATTATGAACCTTGAATCAGTAAAAACATATTGTCTCTCATTCCCTCACGCCACAGAAAAAATTATGTGGGATGACGATTACGTTTTTAAAATCGGTGGGAAGATGTTTGCCATTGCGGCGACACGACCGGATGCAAAGTATGTGCTTTCTTTCAAATGCACACCGGAGAAATTTGCTGAACTGACAGAGCGAAATGGAATAGCGCCTGCACCGTATGCGGCTCGTTATTTTTGGGTTTCGTTAGAACGGTTTGATGTGTTACATCAGAAAGAAGTGAAAGCATTGTTGAAAGAGTCTTATGAAATGGTGTTTGAGAAATTGACGAAGAAGTTGAAGAAAGAGTTACTCGATGCTTGAAACATGAAACTCAAACCCGAAACTCAAAACTTGTAAGCAGAAACCGGTAACCCGTAGCCCGAAAGTGTAAGATTGTAGATTCAACCCTAACTAAAATTCAAATTCATTCTAAGGATAAATTCTATGGCGTACACATACGAACAACTCAGTAAAATGACTGTTGTTGACCTTCGGAAAATTGCCGATGGGATTACTCATGAGGCAACCAAAGGTCACAGCACGATGCATAAAGACAAATTGCTTCCCGCTCTTTGTACCGCGCTCGGTATTGAAGCGCATGCTCATCATTATGTTGTGGGCATCAATAAAGCAAAAGTAAAAACCGAAATTCGTGTGCTGAAAAAGGAGCGCTCATCCGCTCTTTCATCACACGATAAAGAGCAGTTGAAGGAAATAAGGAAGAAGATTCACAAGTTGAAACATACGTTGCGGAAAGCAACTCGGTAAAAAATCATAAAGGGATAACATTACAGTAGACGAGACTGATGTTATCCCTATTTTATTCTCGTCAAATAAAAAGATTGAATTATGCAAAGCGGAAGAATATTCTTTGATTTGACCGGAAAAATATTTAATTCTTTACTACTCATTGTGGTGTTATGCAGTGTTGCTCTTACTCAGGTATCTGACACCACTCAACAAGCAGATACAAGTTTAAGCGCTAAGAATAGAGGCTCTGACAATCGGGTGAGAATTTTTGCCGGGTTGGTGAGTAAATGGGAACCTGAATTATCAAAAATAGGAAGCCCGTTTCCGTTTATCAATTGTAATTATCGTCTATCTAATTTTTTACCATCTGATTCATCGTACAAATCGAAACTTGGATTTTCAACAGAAATTGGAACGAATTATATCATTATTCCCTATTTTAAAATCGGACCAGAGTTCAGACATTCAGGTGGATTGTACATTGATGTTCATGCAGGTGTAACGACATCTTTTACACAGTTATTTCCAATCATTCCATTTTATGGGGCGGAGTTGGGTTTGATTGGAAATCCAGATGCGAAAACGAGAGTTGAATTCGAGGTTGGTGTAAATTTTAGCATGATGATTCTCCCATATTTTGCTGTCGGCGTTAGTTTTTAATCAAAGTATACTTCCTGAAAAATTCCTATATTCTTTCAATAAAAAACTATCAACGTGAAAATTTCAGGTATCATTTGGTTGGATGAAATTGTTGAAAAAATCCAACAAAAGCATGATGTACTTCCTATAGAGGTGAAAGAAGTGATAAACTCTTCAAAGCATTTTCGTTTTGTGGAAAAAGGATTCCGTGAAAGTGAAAATGTTTATGCTTCATTTGGTAGAACAGACGCCGGAAGATATCTG
The DNA here is from genome assembly GCA_016212665.1 of Ignavibacteriota bacterium. NCBI lineage: Bacteria > Pseudomonadati > Ignavibacteriota > Ignavibacteriota bacterium. The sequence goes on along the minus strand of JACREZ010000013.1, from coordinate 80,164 downwards.
ATTGTCTTTTTTATCTACAAGAAAAACCAACAAGCCCTTATTCTCTCTGCACGTGATATGACGAAAGCAGAAAGGAAACTTTATGAAAAAAAATAAAACACCAATATCTCAGGCGACAACGTATTCTGAAGTAGGCGAGTACTGGGGAAATCATGACATAACGGATGTTTGGGACAAAACCCGCGCAGCGTCGTTTGAAGTGAACATCGAATCGGAAGTAACATATTTTGCTGTGGAAAAAGAACTTACTGAAAAAGTTCAATCGTTTGCAAAAGCACAAGGCGTTTCTTCCGGGACATTAGTCAATTTATGGATTCAGCAAAAGATACAAAGTCAGTCGAGAAGGAAAGCAGTTCGATAATGTCGAAAAAAAATGTTTTCCTCTTTCTACTCGTCGTTACGGGTTTTGTTTTTCAATCTTTCAGCCAACAGAAAATTGATTTTGCCAAACTGAAAGCAACGCCAAAGTCCGATGCGTACATGCAAGGATTTTACTGGAATGTGCCTCCCGGTGGAATTTGGTGGGACTCACTTGCGAAACTTGCGCCCCGTCTTGCTTCGGCGGGCTTCAGCGGAATTTGGTATCCATCTCCGGCAAAAGGGGCGGCAGGCGGCTACTCGATGGGCTACGACCCGTACGACCATTTTGATTTCGGAGAGTTCGACCAAAAAGGTGGAGTTGAAACTCGTTTCGGAAGTCGTCAGGAACTCATCAATTCAATCAATACTTTTCATGCAGTCGGCATCAGTGTTTTTGCTGATGCTGTCATGCGCCACATGAACGGAGCGGAAGCAAAAGCACCGTATGAATGTCAGCCTTATCCCGAACATCCCGATTCTTCTTGGATGGTATTTCAATATCCTTATGGTTCTGGGCGATTCAAAAAAACTCAGGCAGACTTCATTCCCAACTATACCATCTGCGACATTAATCCTCCGTATCATGGTCCCGACGACCCGATATACAAATTCGGTGAGTGGCTTTGCCATGAAAAGCAAAGTGTGAAAGATAGTCTCATTGTTTGGGGACAATACATGCGCAATGTTCTTGGCTTCGATGGATTCCGTCTTGATGCGGTGAAACATATTAATCCCTATTTCATGGGTTCATGGTTGCAACAGGCAAATGCGGGAGGGTTTGCGGTGGCAGAACATTACAGTTCGGTTTCAGAAATCGGTTCATGGTTGAATGATTGCCAAAATAATGCAGGCGGCGATGTTTCGATGTTTGATTTTCCGCTTCGTTTTGATTTGAAATCTATGTGCAATAATACATCGGGGGGATATGATATGCGATGGCTTGATGGTGCCGGGTTAATAAATAATGGAATTTCCGGTTTTGATGTTTCAACCTTTGTAGAGAACCACGACTTAGACAGAACGCAGTACGACGGGACGTATGCAAACGGTCACGACCCGATTCTTACCAACAAAGATATGGCGTACGCGTACATTTTGTTCTCCGAAGGTCGCCCGTGTGTTTGGTTCAGAGATTATTTTGCGTATGGATTGGCTGGGAAGATTGATACACTGAATTGGATTCGGACAAATTTTCTTTGGGGTGGAACGACGAAACGAAGTGGATTGGATCCTTGGTACGTCGGAAGTGCCGCATCGCAGGAAGACCAATCGCATGATATTTATGTAGCACGAAGGGATGGAGGAAACGGAAGACCTCCCGTTTATCTTGTTCTTAATGATCATGCAACAGAATGGCGCGGAGTATGGGTTGATGCAGAATCGAATAAAGTGTTTCGCGATTTTACAGGTCGTGCAATTGATAAAACTTCAACGAATGATGGTCGCGTAGAATTATGGGCGCCGCCTCGCGGTTATGCAATCTACGTTCCTGATACAACTGTAAACATAAATCATCCGCCGTACATTCAAACAATCTCTGAGCAGACTGCCTACATCAATACGTTGTATTCGTTTCAAACGCAAGCGGCAGACCCGAACAATCAAACAATAACGTACTCGTTAGGTGGCAATCCGTCATGGATGAGTGTAACTTCCGGCGGCGTATTGACGGGAACTCCGACAATAAACGATACAGGAACAACCTCGGTTATTCTTACTATCACAGACCCGTTCAATCAAACAGCATCGGATACATTTTCAATTTATGTCAGCAATCATCCAATTATGGATGGAGTGTTTGAAGGAATGGGAGTCTGGAATTCCGCATTTGTTACGGCAGATACTGCGGCAGGCTGGGCAGGCGCGAAAGCGCAAGAGATTTATGTAACGGAAGATGAACAGTATGTTTATCTCGGAGCGAAAGTAACTGCCAACACGCAAATGCACTGGGCGTTTCTGTTGATGTCGAAATACGGCGGCGGTTCATCAGAGAGTTGGGGGAGAAATATTGTCTATGCTCATCGCGATTTGCCCGATTACATTTTGCGGGGACATTTCCAAAGTTATGCTGAGTTTCATTCGCGTGATTTGAACTGGTGGAACGGAGTCGGTACACAGATGAACACTTCAGAATGGGGAGAGAATATTTCAGAAGATAGTTTGTTGCAGGAAGGATGGGTCGAAGGAAGAATTTTGAAATCCACAATCGGAAATCCGACAGGATTTGCAGTACAGTTTTATTTAACCGGAAATTCTGATGCGAATGCAACATTCGATGCGTGTCCCGACGATTCAAACACAACGGCGGCAAGCGGTGTTCAAACACGATTAAGAAAATATGCAAAGTACGGAACGGTAAATATTTCGTTTGAGAATTTGCAATGGCCCCCCAACGCGTATATCAGTCTTGGCGGTTCTGTGACAACCTACGGTCGAATCTACGCTTTTGAAGTTACGGACACAGTCGGACAAGGAAACGGAATAAGCGCCTGGGTTGGGTATGATTCAACAAACTCGAATCCTTCGACGTGGACGAATTGGTTGCCCGCCACATACAACGTTGATTATAGTTCGACCGATGAATACATGCAATCAATCGGTTCGACGTTGCCGAAAGGAATTTATTATTACGCGTATCGTTATCAAAAAGGAAGCGGAGAATTTTTGTACGGCGGGTATAGTACGAACGGAGGTGGAACCTGGGATGGAGTGACGAATGTTTCCGGTGTTTTGTATGTTGCGATGCCTCCGCTTGCGCCGACACTTTCCTCTCCGGCTCAAGGTGCAATCAACGTTCAGACGACAACAACATTATCGTGGACTTCTGTCGGTACTGCGACGCATTATCGTCTGCAGGTTTCGGTTGATTCATTGTTCGGGAGTTTCGTTGTGAATGATTCAACGATAACATCTACAAGTAAAAGTGTAAGCGGACTTTCTTCATTAACGAAATATTATTGGAGAGTTGTCGCGAAAAATTCTTCCGGTTGGGGAGATTGGTCGGAGACACGGAATTTCACAACTGTTTTGCCACCGCCTGCCGTGCCGACACTTTCATCGCCGTCGAATAATTCGGTCAATCAGGCAACAAACGTCACGTTGCAATGGAACGCTTCTTCGGGTGCGACATCGTACAGGATTACAGTTTCTAAAGATACCAATTTTACTCAAATCGTTTTTGATGATACTGTTCTGACAACATCACAAGCAATGAGTGGTTTGTTGAACTACACAAATTATTTCTGGCGCGTTCGGGGAATCAACGCAGGTGGTTCAAGCGCGTTCACGAGTGCATGGAAATTCAGAACAATCGTTGCCGCACCTGCTACGCCTTCGTTAGTTTTACCTGCTCAAGGAGCGACGAATCAGTTTACAACGCTGAAGTTGTTTTGGAATAAATCATCGCTGGCAGATACATACTGGTTGCAGGTCGCGAGTGATACGAATTTCACTTCAATAATTTTCAGTGATTCGACTCTTACCGATAGTTCTAAATCAATGAGCGGATTGAATTCAAGCACGAAATATTTCTGGAAAGTAAGAGCAAAGAACGTCGGAGGTGTTAGTTCTTTTTCAACAGTTCGCTCATTCACGACTGCTCAGCAAGTTACCACACAATTTACATTGTATGATGGCTGGAGTTTAATCTCTTTGCCTTACATGATGAATCAAATAACAAAGAGTACGTTGTTCCCGACTGCGGTTTCCTCTGCTTTTATGTTTGAAACAGGAAACGGTTACATTGCAAAAGATACATTACGAAACGGACTTGGCTATTGGTTGAAATATGCTGATACAACACAAGTGAGTCTGTCCGGGATTCTACTGGCGACAGATACATTCGATGTCGCCGCTGGTTGGAATTTGCTTGGCTCTATTTCCGGCTCTGTTGGTGTTAATTCGATTATTCAAATACCTGACAGCAATATAACAACATCATATTTCAAGTTCGAACAAGGAAGCGGCTACACACAAGCAACGACAATCGAACCAATGAAGGCGTATTGGGTGAAGACGAAGTCGGCAGGAAAACTTGTTTTATCAACAACCTTAGAAGCGCTTAATCGCTTGAGTCAACCAACAAAGAAATAAATCAAAATGACAAGACATACACGAAACAGAATAATTATTTTATCCTCATTGATTATCGGCTGGGTAGTTGTTGCCGTGCTTCGTTCGGGAACTGCATGGTGATTATGTTTACATCTAAACAATGATCTGGTAAGAAAATGAATAAAAGTGTTCTACTCATAGTTCTCACTTCTCTGTTCATCCTCTGGTGCGGGTTTGAGGTTCTTCACCCGACTGGTGAAGTTGGAAGGACGAAAAAAAATCCGAATGATAATGGTTGTTATTGCCACAGCCCTGGAATACCGACTGATACGATTTTAGTTTATGTTGAAGGACCGGAAACTGTTAGTGTTGGAAGTTCAAATATCTATACACTGCATATGATTGGGGGACCATCTGTTATTGGTGGATTTAATGTCGCTATTGGACGTGGTTCGCTTCAATCGTTAGACGTCTCAACACGATTGGAGAATGGTGAACTAACGCATACACAACCGAAATCATGGGGCGACGCAATTGTTAGTTGGCAATTCATGTACATAGCACCTCCAACAAGTGGAGAAGATACAATCTTTTCTCTGGGGAACAGTTGCAATGATGATGAAAGTCCGGTTGGTGATGAATATAATTTTGGAGATAATTTTTATGTGACTGTCATTGATTCACCACTTGGAGTTTCTGAGGACAAATTTCCGAATTCATTTGAGTTATTCCAGAACTTCCCCAATCCGTTTAATCCGTCAACTGTAATCAGTTATCAGGTTATTGCCGGAGGCTGGGTGTCCTTGAAGGTTTTTGATTTGAACGGAAAAGAAGTAAGTACGTTAGTGAATGAGGCTCAAAGCCCAGGTTTGTATTCAATCAAATTTGATGGTTCGGGTCTGACAAGCGGAATTTATTATTACCAACTGATGACTGACGAAATCAAACTGACAAAAAAATTATTACTTCTCAGATAGTTTCAGATTTGATTCTTCAGGAAGATTCTCTATATTCTGCCGAAATAATTGCCTGACAACAATGCCTTTCGATGAACGCGTAAAACACATTTTATTGGTTGATGATGAAACCGGCTTTGCTCAACTCGTTGCACAGATGTTGAGGATGGACGGCTATGAAGTTACCACAGCAGAGGATGGAGTTGATGCCTTGGAAAAGATGAAGAGCTTCAAACCCGATGCTATTATTTCTGACATCATGATGCCCCGGATGAACGGATTCGAGTTTTTTGAAAAAGTTCGTTCGGATGTTCTGACCAAAGATGTCCCGTTCTGTTTTATTACCGCGTATCAGGATTCGGAGGTGTTATCACGAGCGCGAAGGGTTGGCATTTTCGGAATCCTCCGCAAGCCGATTGACCTTGACCAGATCGAGCGAAGGTTAAGGGAACTGCTGAGGTAATTACTTTAAAAATAAAACTTCGTTCCTCATTCATTATTCAGTATTCATCATTTGATATTCTCTTAATATCGAATGTCGAATAATAAATGTTAAATATCGAACGAGATTTAACTTCCTTTATTACTTAATTATGACCGGTAAATTACTAATTGAATTTCTTCCGGCAACCAGCCCGACACTTCCCGAATAACATCTCCCCGCAACGCCTTCTCCATCAATTTTCGCTTCGTGGTTCCGAGTAGTAATCGTTCAACCCCGAACATCGCGGCGTGTTCACTAATGCTGTAGCCGACTTCATTCGAGATAATCGTGATGACTTTGTACGGGACACCATATTCATCACAGATTTCTTTTATCCATTCAAATGTAGGGAAGGCATCGGTTTGAATTTTTTGCGGCAGAAATCCGACGATGGAAATCTCCTTCACAGATAAAATAAAAAGGAACGAATTTCTCAACTTTGCTTCATGGCATGCCTGGCGTAACAGGTGTTCACCCCTGTTTTTTATTGCAACCATCATACGTGATTCGAACATCGCTCCGCCATTCATTTGTACGGTAGAAGATTGAATAACTGGAACCGGTTGTTGAGCCAATGCCGCAACAGGCGTTTTCCGGGCAAGCGCTCTTGCAGTCAACCCGACTGCAAGAACAGAAAGAGCAAAGAGAAGCGCTTTGGTCTTTTCGATAGCGATTGTTGCTTCAATGAAAAATAAAATTAAAGCAGAACCGATCATGAACCACCGCTTTGTCGTTGAAAGTTTTATGTCCGGGTCGGTACCGGTAGAGCCGATGTTGATAAGGACAGCGCCGACAACACCGATGGCGTACATCTGCGCAAGCGTAATGACGTCATGCACAATCACTAACACGATGATGGGAATAAGTGTAGCAATGAGCAGAGGGTAAACAGGAACACCATGTTTATTCAACTTACGGAGCGGTTTCGGTAGTTCTCCGTCAACTGCCATAAGAAATTGAATGGCAGTCAACGCGTTGATGGCTGTGTTGCCTGCGGAAATGAGAAGCAGTGCAATGACAAATCCGATAATAGGACCAAACCAATCACCGACATAGACAACGCCGAGATGCCGCACCATTTCTTCTTTGTATTCGAGCCGGTCGAGCGCAGGGATGGCGTTCATTGCAAACGTGAGGACGAGAGTGGCTATGGAAATTTTTGCAAGAACGGAGAGAATCGCGCGTCGAGAATTTTTAAGAGGGTCTTTCATTACTCCTGTCATGTTCGAGATTGCTTCGATGCCGGAGATGGAGAGGATGATGCCGACAAAGATTCTCCAATTATTTAAGAACCCACCTTCTGCGGGAGAGAAGGTTATATTTTGCACTGCAGTCGGAAAACTGAATGAAACGAGGAGGGCAAGGCAAAGTAATGTTGCACCGGAAATGATAACTGCAAACGCGCCTGCATGTTTCGGTCCAAACCAATTCATTGCTCCGATAACGATAATGATACCAATCGCCCAATACTGTGGATTATGGAATCCAAGGTAATGGCAACCATCGAGAACGGAAAGCGAAACGGTAACGACGTAATCGGCGGCAAGCATGAGCGCGCCAATAACAGCAAATGTTTTCGAACGATGGCTGACAGAACTATATACACCACCTCCGTTCGGATACAATCTGCAAATGCTTACGTAATTAAGAGCAATCATGATGGTAAATGCAACCATCATGACTAAATGTAAGCCACTACTGTATCCAGCGAGGGCGAATGCAATTCCTAAGACGTATGCAAGACTGGTTCCCCAATCTCCGTCTAAAATTGCCGCGCCACGAAGCCAACCAATCACTCTTGGTTGACTTGTTGAGAGTTCCATAAACTCTTAGACTTCTACCTGATAATTCATAAAAGCGGGTGCAATGATACCAAGAATTTTCAGAATAATCAACTACCTTGATTTTGAAAATGGAGTGTGAATCAGAAAATCACCGGAATTGTTGAATAATCATTCTATTCTCAATATATTCAGCCGTTCAAGAAATCATGCAAGTACCGTTTTCAAATAGTCTCCGCTTTAAAATCGGTTTCAGTTACATTTTCCTGATGGTGATTAACGTGGGAGTTACCATCTGGACGATTTATAATTTCGGACGGCTTACCAACGCCTTAACAGAAATTCTCAGCCAGAACTATCCTAATACGATTACGGTTGAAAACATGGCGCGCTCGGTCGAGCGGCACGATAAAGCCGTTCGGTTTTTCCTCAATGGCGATATCAACAACGGAAAGATTGAATTGACGATTGCGAAGGACGAATTCTATCAATATTTTGATGCGGCAAAAGAGCAAATCTCGAACGAATTGAATCAGGCAATTCTGGAAGACATTCAATCCACGCACACGGGGTATTTAATGTTGATTGATTCGCTCCAAATTATTGTCGAAGAGGGAAGGTTTACCCGCGCCCGTCAGTTTCATTACGATGCCCTTCTTCCGTTCTATCAACGATTGAGTGACAACTGTTTCTGGCTTGTGGAAGAAAATCAGAAATCCATGACGGCGGTGAGCACTCGCACTAAAGAAATTGCCAACGATTCAGTGATTGCTATTCTGACTGCTTCGTTGATTGCCTTGGTTGTAAGTATTCTCATAATCATTCAGTTTACAAAACGGATTATTTTGCCTGCAGAAAAACTTGCCGAGTCGGTGAATCAGATTGGCAGAGGACAATTGGATTTGAAAATTGATGTTCAAACGACAGATGAATTCGGTTTGCTCAGTCGTGAATTTAACAAAATGACCGAGCGGCTTCGGAAGTTTGAAGCGATGAATATTGATAAGATTCTTTCCGAGAAGCAGAAATCGGAAACGATTGTTACGAGTTTTTCCGATGCGATGATTGTGTGTGATTCAGCAGGGAGAATTCAGCACATCAACAGCGCGGCGGAACAATTGTTCGGAAGGAAACAGGAAAATCTTATCGGACAGTTTACGACGGAATTAACGTCAGACAAAATATTTTCATCCATCTTTTCAGAACAGGAACACTCGACGTATATCAATCAACCGTTTGTGGAATTTCAAATGAATGGGAAAACAGTTTATCTTCGACCGAGAATATCCTACATTTTTTCCCGACACAATGAACGGGAAGGAACAATATTTATTTTGCAGGATGTCACGCAGTTCAAAGAACTCGATAAAATGAAGTCCGATTTCATGGCTACCGTTTCGCATGAGTTCAGAACGCCTGTAACTTCCATGACAATGGGAGTTGATATTTTGCGTCAACAACTACTCGGTCCCCTCACGAAGGAACAATCGGATATGCTTGATTCTTTCAAACAGGATTGCGGACGATTAACAAAGTTAGTGAGAGATTTGCTTCAACTTTCGAAATTGGAGTCCGGCAAAATCAAGCGGAGTGAAGAGAAGGTTAATATGCGTGCGTTGCTTGATTCAACTGTGAATCAGGTGCGGTTGCCCTTCAAAGAAAAAAACATTTTACTTGAATTGCAATCAGCAGAAACGCTTCCTCCTATTTTCGGAGATGAGCAACAAGTTTCGTGGGTGGTTTTGAATTTATTGAACAACGCACTTCAATTCACACCGTCTGGCGGAAAAGTTGTTATTTCCACTTCGCTGGAAGGAAAATTTCTGAATGTTCAAGTGAAAGACACAGGGAAAGGAATTCCTGAAGAATCATTGGAAAAAATATTTAACAAGTTCGTGCAGGTGAAACATCCGAACGACCCGACTCCCGGAAGTGTTGGACTGGGGCTTTCCATTGCAAAAGATATTGTTGAGATGTACGGCGGGAAAATTTGGGTAGAGAGTGAACTTGAAAAAGGAAGCACGTTCACGTTTCAACTTCCTACTCAGAAAGGAACTATAGCATGAAGCATCGCGGAAGTATTATAATAATTGATGATGAACCAAATATCCTGAAAACCTTAACAATTGGTTTGCAATCGCTTGGATTTGAAGTTGATGGTTTTTTGAATCCCATCAATGCTCTTGAACATGTGAAAGAAAAAAAATATTCGCTTGCGTTTATTGATTTGATGATGCAACCGATGGATGGAATGGCGGTGCTGAAAGAACTTCGTCGTTGCTGTCCGGAAGTGACCGCCGTAATGATTACGGCGTACGGAACGGTGGATACTGCTGTCGAAGCAATGAAGATGGGCGCGTATGATTTTCTTCAGAAGCCGTTTGACCTGAAAGAACTCCAAGCGTTCACGGAAAAAGTATTCGAGTATCATCAACTTCAACAGGAAGTGCGGGACTTGCGAAGTAAATTGGCAGATGTAAAGTCAGCCAATATCATCACAAAAAATTCAGTCATGCTTCAGCAACTTGAATTGGCGACACAGGTAGCCGATAGCATGTTAACTGTGTTGATTGAAGGGGAAAGCGGAACAGGAAAAGAACTTGTTGCTCAGTTTATTCATGAGCAAAGTGTTCGGAAGGAGAAACCTTTCGTGAAAGTAAATTGTGCCGCGCTTGCCGAGAGTTTATTGGAGAGCGAATTATTTGGACATACCAAGGGCGCGTTTACCGGCGCGTACAAAGACAGGGAAGGAAGATTTGAAGTTGCTGAGGGAGGAACACTGTTCTTGGATGAAGTAGGAGAAATTCCTCAGTCGGTTCAGGTGAAGTTGTTACGGTTCCTGCAATCACGAGAGTTTGAACGCGTCGGAGAAAATATCACCCGGAAAGTTGATGTGCGGGTGATTGCCGCGACGAACCGACGACTTATAGAATTACTTCAGGAGGGAAGTTTCCGGGAAGATTTGTATTACCGAATCAATGCTGTACGGATTTCACTTCCACCGCTTCGCGAACGCCCCGAAGATTTACTTTTGCTGATTTATCATTTCATCAAGAAATTTTCAGGCGGAAGAAATGAGGTGGAAATCTCTGCTGAATCAGTGAAACTACTGACTTCGTACCGTTGGCCCGGGAACATTCGTGAGTTGGAAAATGTCATCGAGCGGGCTTCGATATTAGCGCGGGATGGAATCATTAATACTCAACATCTGCCGGAAGAAATTCAACATGCCGATACGGAAAAAATCGGATTGCTTTCACTCGAACATATCGAACAGCAACATATATCCCGCGTACTCAAGGTCACGAAAGACTTAGACGAGGCATCGAAAGTGTTGAACATTGACCCTGCAACACTCTGGCGAAAGCGAAAAAAGTACGGGTTGTAATGCTTGCAATCTTGCAGATTGCAAGATGTCTTATCCTTTGTAAGTAAATAACTTATCGTCTTCTCATTTGAAGTAGGGAGAATGTCGTGCATAATGCAAGATGGAGTATTGTCTTGCTAAGTATTCTAACCGAAAAAATCTGTTAATCTGAGAGATTTCCCAATCTATCAAACACTAATTGCTGGCATCTTATTTGAGTAAATGAGATATAGTTCAAATTAATTGTTTGGTAATTTATTCAGTGAGAATTCAATAAGGAATGTAATGGCTGTTAAAGCGAAGACAGAAAAAAATGGTCGCATCGGAATTATCGAAATCAAAGGCTCGTTAGTCGGCGATAGTGAAACCGATAGTTTCCGGGAAGCATACAGCGACCTCATCGAACAGGGAAATAAGTTTTTAGTTATCAATCTCAAAAAGGTTAATTACATCAACAGTTCGGGAATCGGTGCGCTGATAGGTTCTCACACTTCCTACGCGAAAATCGGTGGGGAAGTAAAGTTGGCAGGCTTAAGCAACAATGTTCAGAACTTGCTCGTCGTAACCAAACTAATTGATATTTTCGACACACACGATACCGTCGAAGAAGCAGTACAGAGTTTTGTAAAAGAAAAATCACTAAGTTAATTCACTCACGTTTCAACTAATTTCATGGAGTTCAAATGAAACAATCCGTATTCGCCACCATTTTAGTGGTTGGCGCTCTTGCAATATCGTTCGCAATCTATCTTTATATTTTAGGAAGTCCGGATAACTTCTCCGACGGAGAAAACCGGGAAAAACCAACCAACCTTATGGGAACCGTTTATACAGGCGGACCAATCGTGCCTGTGTTAATCACGCTCTCCATTATGGTTATCACATATGTTATTGAGCGAATGCTCTCGCTAAAGAAAGCCCAGGGACGCGGTTCATTAGCATCATTTTTGAAAAATCTTCAAGGTGCATTAGCCACCGGGGATATAGAAACCGCGATCGCCGCGTGTGATAAACAGCGGGGTTCGATGGCAAACATTATTCGCTCCGGCTTGGAAAAATATAGCGCCCTCGCGAAGGACAAGAATTTAGAAGCAAGCAAGCAGATGGATGAAGTCCAACGCTCCATCGAAGAAGCAACAGCATTAGAAATGCCGATTCTCGAACGGAACCTGATTGCAATGTCAACCATTGCTTCAGTTTCTACGATGTTCGGTCTTCTTGGAACGGTCGTCGGTATGATTCGCGCATTCTCTGCATTGGCAAACGCCGGCGCACCGGATGCAGTTCAACTTTCGATTGGTATTTCCGAAGCGCTTATCAACACCGCGCTTGGTATCTTCGGCGGTATCGTTGGTATTATCGCGTACAACTTCTTCGTCAATAAGGTTGACCATTTCACCTATATGATTGATGAAGCAAGTTATGATGTAATTCAAACATTAACAGCAAAAACGAAGTAACACCTCAAAGGTGAGAATATGCCAAAATTTAAAAAAGCCCGGATTGCTGTCAAGATAGACATGACTCCGATGGTGGACGTGGCGTTTCTGTTGTTGACATTCTTTATGTTGACGACGCAATTCCGTCCGCCGGAAGAAGTTCAGATAATCTTGCCATCATCCCACTCAGCATTCAAATTGCCTGAGACTGACGTGATGATGGTAAGTATCTCCAAAGATAGCCGAGTCTTTTTAGGATTTGATTCACAAAAGATGAGACAAAGAATATTCGGTGAAGAGAATAAACTCAAAGCCGGAGTGGAAGTTGATATTAAAGCGCTTCCCGATTTGTTGATTCGCGCGAGAACGGCAAATCCTAAACTGCGTACGGTAGTCAAAGGAGATGTGGATGCGGAATATGGAATCACCGAAGACGTGATGGATGTTCTGCAAAAGACCAACATAACTCGTTTTAACCTTATCACAGATTTAGAAAAGTAGAAAGGAACAGATTATGGCTGATGTTGGTGGCGGTGGTGCCCCTCGCGGACACGACAAGAAAAAGAAAAAGAAAAAAATGCGCCGGATTAGCATCCGTATAGACATGACACCGATGGTGGACGTAGCATTTTTATTACTCACATTTTTCATCATGACGACGACGATGAGTCGTCCGCAAACGATGGAAATTAACTTGCCTCCCGGTGAGACGCAAGTTGAAGTTGCAGAAAGTAATCTGCTCACGCTTCGTGTAAAAGAAGATGGTTCAATCTTCTGGAACATCGGAGTTGAAAAGCCCAATAAGATTGAGTTTGCAAAACTTCGCGAAACGTTAGAACAGAAAGCGGCTCAAAATCCGAAACTGATTACACTCATCAAGATTGACCGAAAAGGAAAATACGTGATGATGGTGGATATCATGGATGAGCTGAATCTTGCAAACATTACTCGTTTCAGTTTAGCGCCGATGGAAGAAACTGACAAGAAAATCCTTGAACAAGCAGAAACAGCATCGTAGAAAGGAGATGAGAAAATGACACAAGTAGAAGCAACAGTCCAATATGGAATGCGCGAGTTGAAAAAACTCTATCAAAAGTATGCTTTTGTAGGGTTGGCAATTGCCGCATTAATGCACTTTGGAATTATCGGTGTGTATTATTTAGTCGGTTATCTTCAGGAAGAAGAAGAGCCGGTTGTAATGGTACGCATAACAAAATATACAGACTTAGGTCCTCCTCCTTCAATCACAAATGCAGAAGCGGCTCCTGCAGTTCAGGTGAGCGCTCCGGTTGCCCGACCGACCGTCGGCGTGCCGGTTCCCGTGCCTGATGCTGAAGTCAGTCCCGAACAGACAATTGCATCACAGGAAGAACTTGCGGCAGTGCAAAGCCCGGTTATTTCGATGGATGGAGATGGTGGCGGAATTCAAGTCGAACAAGATTTGAAAGTCGAGTTAGATGAAGAACCGCCCGATTTCGTTCCGGTTGAAAAGCAACCCGTGCCTGTCAAGCAGGTTCCCCCCGAATATCCTGACATCGCAAAACGCGCCGGTGTTCAGGGAACGGTCTGGGTGAAATGCCTGGTGGACAAAGAAGGAAAAGTTAAGAAAGCGGTCATCATGAAAAGCGATGCGGAAATCTTTAACGAGCCGGCAATTCAAGCCGCGCTCCAATGGGTTTTCACACCGGCAATCATGAACAACGGACCCGTTGCCGTTTGGGCGGCAATTCCGTTCCGCTTTGTGTTGAATAAATAATTACGTGTGTCATTCTGAATCCCGTTGTATCGGTGATTCAGAATGACATAACATAAAACAGTTAGGAACAATTCAAACAGATGTGAAGTAACACCATTGTAATCAATTCGGAAACGAAGAGAAGAAAGGAAAGAATAATCATGACAGCAATATTGAACTCAGACCACTTCAGGACGAGAGGATTGCAAAACTTATCCTATCAAAAGAACGCGTTTTACGGATTGACCTTCGCCTTACTTTTTCATCTCTCCTTTATCGCGACTTACTATTTTACGAATAGTTTGGATGGTGGTGTTAATCCTCAAAGTGATTCAGGAATTATTTTTTGTAGATTAACACCTTTTCCAGTTCCTATAACAGATGTAGCTACAGGAACAGGTTACAAAGTCACAATACCTTTAAGTAAACCAACTTTTGGTGTGCCGATTCCTGTTCCCGGTGTTGAGATTTCTCCTGAAAAAACAATTGCGACTCAACGGGAGATTTCCCAAGCGAATGATTCTCAACTGAGAAATTATTTTGGAACAGGAAAAGAAATTGTTTCTCAACCAATTATAAAAATTGAAAATGAAGCAGAACCACCAATTGATTCATTTATTGCTGTTGAAATCCGACCACAAATAGTAAAACAAATTGTGCCCGATTTTCCTGATATCGCTCGTCGTGCTGGTGTTGAAGGAACGGTTTGGGTGAACTGCCTTGTTGATAAAAATGGAAGAGTGAAAAAAGCAATTGTCATGAAAACCGATAACCCGATTTTCAATGAATCGGCAACCGAAGCGGCAATGCAATGGTTGTTTACTCCTGCCATCATGAACGATGGTCCCGTTACAGTTTGGGCAACAGTACCGTTTAAATTTCAATTGAACAAGTGATGTTTAATCCGTCAATCATAATTTACATAGTCAGTTACTTCACGGCATCGTTGATTGCGGTGCTTGGAGTAGCGGCGTTGTTCGGTTGGTTTTTCCCGACATACATCCCGGAAAACATTCGCCTGCTTTTAGGTGTGATGATGATTCTGTGGGGAATCTACCGTGTTGTGAGTACGCGAATGAAGCAACAACAGGAAGTGAGAGAACGAGATGAAGAGTAGCCTGTTCAGATATTCGCTCGTGTTTGTTCTTGCTTTGACATTCTTTGGTTGTTGGAAAGAACGAAAAGAAACAACCACCAAAGGTGAAGTGGATGTTTTCGTTGATGAATCAGTGTTTCCTGTGATTAAACAACAGGAAGAAAAGTTCGAGTCACTCTACGCTCAAGCAAAGGTGAATTTGCACTCGCTGACAACACGCGAAGCGATTGTAAGATTTTTGAATGTCGAAACGACGAAAGTGATTATTACATTTCGCCCGATGAACGGTGAAGAGCAGTCGGTTGCACAACGGGCAGGATTGAAATTTCAGGAGATGAAAATTGCTCTTGATGGTGTTGTACTGATTGTCAACAAAGCCAACCCGGTTGAATCATTACGAACGACACAACTTGACAGCATCTTCCGCGGCGTAACTACAAAGTGGAATGAACTTGGATGGAAGAACAGTTCGTATTCAATCGGTACGAGTATTCCCGACCAGAATTCCGGTGCGTTCGAAGTTATGGCAGTAAAGATATTGCACGGAGAAAAGTTCGGTCCGGTTGCAAACATTACCTCCTCAGCCGACTCACTCATTGAATACGTTGAACAGTATGAGAATGGTCTTGGTTTTCTTAGCATCGGTCAACTGCGCGGCAAGGATGAAAACGTGAAGATTCTTGCTATCTCCAATCCGAACGCTCCTGATTCGTTGCATAGAGAAGGAGAATATTTCACTCCTCATCAGGCACACATGTACCGCGGCTATTACCCGATAACAAGTGAAGTCTATGTCTATTCCCGTGCTGATAAATTCAATGTTGGAACCGGATTTGTTTCATTCATTGCAAGCGCAGCGGGGCAAAAATATTTTCTCAACTACGGACTCGTTCCGGCAACAATGCCCGTCCGTCTGGTTGAATTAACAAAAAGAGAGATTAACCCGTGAAAACAATTATCAAAAACATTTGCTCATTCGTTCTTGTCACTCTTATCGTTGCAACATCAACTCATGCTGACGATAGATATTTGAATTGTATGGACGCATTCAATAAAAAAGATTATGCATCTGCAATTCCCTGCCTGAGAGAAGCCAATCGCAAAGACAAGAAAAACCCGAAAGGATTTTTCTATCTTGGAAAAGCATTGCTTGCTATTGATTCTGCTGAAGCCGCTGTTCCGGAATTGATTCAAGCGCGTGAGTTAGATACTGCAAACATTGAAGTGTATGTGCTACTCGGTGACGCGTACGTAAAGCAAAATCTTTATTCTGTCTCGATTGATTTTTATAAAAAAGCGGCTGACATGGATAGTTTAAATCCTAACTATCATGAAAAATTAGCCGATGCCTATATGAAGACCCGCCAATACACAGAAGCCGCAACTGCCTATCGCAGAGTTATTGCCCGTGATACATCAAACTTAGAGATGTTTAAAAAACTCGGCAACCTATTGTATAAAGCGAAACAATATGCCAACTCATTACCGTTTCTCGTTCATTACGTTTCAAGAGACACCAACGCAATAGAAGAAAAATATTCAGTCGTCAACGCGATGTATCTGACTAATCGTTTTGCGGAGTTGATTCCTTATGGTGAGAATCTTTTAAAATCTGACTCTACCAAAATAGATGTGCTGAGAATGGTTTCTTACGGCTATGTGAAAGCGAAAGATTATGCGAATGCCGAAATTTCATATCTGAAACTTGAACAAAAAGATACGTTGACTGCTGAAGAATATCTTGAACTTGCTAAGGCGTTAAAGGCGATGGAGAAAAATGATTCAGCAATTGTTTATTATGAAAAAGCAAAACAAAAAGATTCAACTCTCACTGCAATTTTTTATGACCTCGGTTCATTATACATGGGAAAGAAAATGTATAAAGAGGCGGCAGAAAATTTTGAACGAAAGATTGCAACCGATACAACTTCCGGTTATCAATTTGCTTCGCATCTTAATGCCGGTTTGTGTTTGATGCAGTTGAAAGAATACAACGCATCGCTTGCACATATCAAAGCAAGTCTTGAAATTCGTCCCGACTATTTACAAGGATGGAGTTCCCTCGCGGCATGTTATGCACAGATGGAAGACTCGACTGCTCAGCAACGCATTGCAAATCAAAAAGTAATTGAATTGATAACCACTGGTGGGGAAGAGAGTTTAGAGAAGAACAAAGGAAAGTTAGAAGAAGCATATCGAGTTGAAGGAATTATTTCCTTCACAGAAAAAAATTATGACCGTGCTTTGACAAACCTTTTAAAAGCCTATCAACTCGACCCGAAGAATTGCCAGACAAATTTACTTATTGCACAGTGTTATGCAGTTCAAAAGAAGAACGACGATGCAAAAAAGTATCTTTGCAAAGTACTCAATCAATGTCCGAAAAATGAAGATGCGAAGAAATTAGCCGCGTTCATCGGTGTCGTGAATGGAGATTGTAAATAAGAAATAATTGGTTCTCCGGGACTGATTCGGTTTTTACATTTTTTTTCTGTAATTTTG
The DNA here is from genome assembly GCA_016212665.1 of Ignavibacteriota bacterium. Taxonomy (NCBI): domain Bacteria; kingdom Pseudomonadati; phylum Ignavibacteriota; species Ignavibacteriota bacterium. The sequence goes on along the minus strand of JACREZ010000013.1, from coordinate 62,391 downwards.
CACCGTTCTGAACGGTGATGCCGTTCCGCCTCTGTCAAAGTGGGGCGGAACGTGTCATTTTTCCCGGAACCGTGTGCAAATTTTCCCTTCTCGTTAGTAATATTATTTAAGGTTATTGACTTATTTTCTCAGATTATGAGTGTTCGTATCATTACCTTCTACAAATATTTCTAATCTTTCGTTTGCGCAAACCGGGAATTGCATTTTCCATCAATATTAATCGTAACCAATAACTATCCACCCAACGACGAATCGCCTAAGGCGTTCTCGTTGACAACTAAGGAATTTTAGATAGCACTATGGAATTAACTCTTATTTTAGGCATCAGTATCTTCGGTTTACTCTTTGCGTTGTATCTCATCAAGGATGTAATGAGGCGACCGACCGGAAGTGAAAAGATGCAGGAAATTTCCAACGCGATTAAGCAGGGAGCGGAAGCCTTCTTGCGTCGCCAAAACAAAACCATCATCTACCTTGCGCTTGCGCTCGGACTTCTTATTTACATTTTATACGCCTTCGTTCGTGCGCATAACGAGCACGACCCTGCGTCTCAAGCCGACCTTGCGCTTTGGACTACGCTTTCTTTTATTCTCGGCGCTGCATGTTCTGTTGCCGCTGGGTATATGGGGATGTGGGTTTCTATCCGCTCAAATATTCGTACTGCCGCGGGCGCATTGAAAGATATGAACAGCGCATTGCAACCGGCGTTACGAGGCGGTGCTGTTTCAGGATTCTTTGTCGTAGCAATGAGTTTGCTTGGCGTCGCAGGATTGTTTGCTTTAGTGGATGCCGCCGGAGTTACTGACGATGTGACAAAAATTCCTTTGTTGATTGTCGGTTATGGTTTCGGTGCAAGTTTCGTTGCGCTTTTTGCACAACTTGGTGGAGGAATTTATACAAAGGCGGCTGATGTCGGCGCAGACCTTGTTGGAAAAGTCGAAGCCGGAATTCCCGAAGATGACCCCCGCAATCCTGCTGTGGTCGCTGACCTTGTCGGTGATAATGTCGGTGATTGTGCCGGTCGTGGCGCTGACTTGTTTGAATCAACAGCGGCAGAAAATATCGGAGCAATGATTCTCGCGGCGGGTTTGTACAAAGCTAACGTCGGTATTTTTGAAAGTCATGGTTTGACACTTATTGGTGTTTTACTCTTCCCGCTTGTAGCGCGTGCATTTGGTATTCTTGCATCCATCGTCGGAATCATGATGGTCAAAGTGAAAAATGAAAAAGAAGACCCGATGAAAGCATTGAACCGTGGTTATTGGATAACCTCAGTTCTGGCAATTATCGGATTTTTTGTTGCCTCACGTTGGTTGTTAGGTGAACAATATTATTTCAATTTCTTCTTATGTGGTTTGATTGGAGTGTTGACTTCGATAGCATTCGTTCTCATAACTCAGTATTACACTGAATACAAATATCGTCCTGTGAAGTTTATTGCAGAGGCATCGCAAACCGGACCCGCAACAAACATTATCAGTGGTATTGCAATCGGGATGGAATCAACCGGTTATCCGGTACTTGTTATTGCCGCCGCAATTGTAAGCGCATATTTCCTCGGCGCAAACTCTGGACTTGAACACGCTGGATTGTTCGGAACTGCGGTTGCTACGATGGGAATGTTAGGAACTGCCGCGTATATTCTTGCAATGGATACGTTTGGACCCATCACCGATAACGCAGGTGGAATTGTTGAAATGAGTCAACAACCGCATGAAATTCGCGAGCGAACAGACCGACTTGATTCTGTCGGAAACACAACAAAAGCCTTAACGAAAGGTTACGCAGTTGGTTCAGCCGCGCTTGCCGCATTCCTTCTGTTCAGCGCTTACATTGATGAAGTGAAAATTTACATGCCGACGTTTGAAGGAGTCATCAATCTCAACAAACCGGAAGTGTTTGTCGGTGCGTTATTCGGCGCGGTGTTAGTATTTTTATTCTCCTCGATGGCGATTAAAGCAGTTGGTCGTGCCGCCTATGCAATCATCAACAATGTACGTGACCAATTCAAAAACAATCCAGGAATTATGTTGGGAACAACAAAACCGGATTATGGACAATGCGTTGATATTGCAACACGAGCGGCATTGAAAGAAATGGTTCTGCCGGGTTTGCTAGTGGTTGGAATGCCTGTTGTGGTTGGACTTGTCTTCAAATGGTTATTTGTTTCTCAAGGTTCTCCTGTTCATGGAGCGAGCGGCGCTGAAGTTGTCGGTGGTTTTCTCATGGTTGGAACGATTGTGGGAATTCTCATGGCGCTCTTCCTCAATAACAGCGGCGGCGCGTGGGATAATGCAAAGAAATACATAGAAACCGGCGCGTACGGTGGAAAAAAATCCGACCCGCACAAAGCATCGGTTGTGGGCGATACAGTGGGTGACCCGTTCAAAGATACAGCCGGTCCATCGCTTCACGTGTTAATCAAATTACTCTCAACCATTACCCTTGTGTTAGCTCCGTTGTTTATCTAACGGTGATTGAATATCGGGGAAATTTTTCGGGAGGCGAAACAAAAGTACTTGTGTTGAGTAAACAAGAGAAATTATTCTTGCTTTAGTAGTTTGAATTTCGTACATATATGCCCGAAAATAATACATGGCTGACGAAAACAATATAAACTCAATACACAATCAGGAATCGGAAAAAGGTGTCCGTAAACTTTGCGCAATCATGTTTACGGACATCAAAGATTTTTCCGGCAAAATGCAGCGTGATGAAGTAGGCACCATGCGTATGCTCGGCATTCATAACAGGATGATGACCGAAGCAGTACATAAGTACGGAGGCGTTGTTATTAAAACCATCGGGGATGCATTTCTTGTTACCTTCGACAGCGTTGTGAGTGCGACTCAATGCGCAGTCGAAGTTCAGCAAAGTTTCCTTCAATACAATTCCCAAATCAAAAACGAAGACGAAAAAATCACCGTTCGAATCGGCGTCCATCTTGGTGATGTGTTTGTTAAAGAAAACGATGTTTTTGGTGATGGCGTCAATATCGCTTCCCGTGTTCAATCCATTGCTGAAGTTGGCGGTGTCAACATATCGGAAAGTGTCTATCAGCAAGTAAGGATGAAACTAAACATCAAGGTGTTGAATCTTGGTGTCCCGCAGTTGAAGGGAATTGACCAACCGATAAAAGTTTATCAAATCATTGTCATTCCGACAGACAAGGCGAGCGGGAAATTTTCAACAAACTTGTATGTGGCGAAAACAATCCTCAAGCGAAAAAAAACGAAGAAGAGAATTGCATATGGATTTGCAACCATTCTTGTTCTTGCTGCAGTTTATATTTTTGTGTTTGCGCCGGAACCACCGCCCAATTCGTTAGCAGTTTTACCATTCGACTATAAAGGTGACTCATCTTTTTCATATCTCGCTGGTAGTTTTACAGATGACATTCGTACTTCCTTGCAAAACATGACTCATATTAAAGTTCTTCAATCAGGAAGTACTGACGGATATAGAAACACTAAAAAAGGAGAAGATGAAATTGCCAAAGAATTAAATGTGCGGTATTTGTTAAGAGGGTCTTTAGAATTTCAAGATGATGATTTAACGATACGGTTCCGATTGGTTGAACCACATGAACAACGGGACATTGAAAGCCGGGATTTCTCTTATCTTAAGAAAAAGGATATGTCGAAAATTCGAGGTGAAATACTTCGACAAGTTGTTTCATTATTTGAATCACAAATCAAGGGAGATTATGTTCCGAAGCCGGAAGCGTATGAGCATTTCATGGCTGGATTAGAATATGACCGACGAGAACGGAAGGAAGATAACCAATTAGCAATATCCGAACTAACTCAGGCGATTGAAAAAGATGAAAAATTTCTCCCTGCATACATAAAACTAGCAAGCACACAGTTACTGAATCACGAACGAGGCTATGATTTAAATGAGAGATGGTTAATTGAGGCAGAAAAAAATATTCGAAAAGTATTATCTTTCGATAGTACAAATTCTGAAGCATATTTGTTGCTCGGTCGACTGAACATCGAGCGAGGAGATAGAAAAAAGGGAGTGGAATATTTGGAACGTTCAATTCAAATGGATCCTAATCTGATGCGGGCATATGTCACCTTAGCGAATGAATACTTATTAAATCTTAATGACCCCCCAAAAGCAATCAGTGTGTTGTTGAAAGCGTTTGAAATAGAACCGACAAACTATAACATTTCCGTCAACTTAGCTGTTGGTTACGCCATGATGAAGAAATATGATGAGTCTGTTGAAGTCTTCAGGCGAGCCACAAAATTAAATCCGGAACATGAATTACCATGGATTAACTTGGCATACCTGTACGAGATATTGGGTAAACAAGACAGCGCGCTTCTTTCTTATGAAAATGCATTGAAACTCAATCCGGCGAATCCTATCACCGCTGAATATCTCGGTATTCTTTTTCTCAATAAAGGTAATTATACAAAGGCAGAATCAACAATAGTAGCATGCTTAAAGTATGAGCCTTCGAATTATCGGTTGATTTATACATTGGGGATAACACAATATCGTCGCGCGAAAAAGGATGTTGCGGTAAAAGCCTGGCGTGATGGACTAAGTCTTGCAGAAGAAAATACAAAGCTCAATCCCAATGTTGCAGAACATTATTATTTTGTTGGATTATTTTCCGCCCGACTTGGAGAAAATGAAAAAGCAATTTCAAATATACTGACAGCAGTGAAAATGGATTCCTCAGAAAACAATCTCATGGGTGCAGCGCGGGTGTATGCAATTCTGGGTAAGAAGCAAGAAATGATTTCCTGGTTTTCGCGTGCACGTGCTATGAATCCGGAATATGATGAGGCATTTATAACAAATGATATTGATTTACAAACGTATCGGAATGAAGCAGACTTGATTATAGCTGCTAAACGGTAGTTACCAACGCCAACTGTGAAAAGCCGGTCAGTTCATTGACCGGCTTTTTCATTAATACCTTTGACACTATTTCATCAGAAGCATTTTGCGTTGTGTCTGATACATAACTTTATGATTTGATGTTGAGGCATCAGTGACAGTAATACTATAAAAATAAACGCCACTTGATAATACCTCGTTGTTAAACAACTCTGAATATTTCCCCGCCTGTTGTTGTTTGTTTTCAATGAGTGTAGCAACGAGTTGCCCCAATACGTTAAACACTTTCAGTGTTACAAATCCGTCGGTTGGAATATCGTATCGAATTGTTGTTGATGGATTGAACGGATTTGGATAGTTCTGATACAACGCAAACTTCATAGGAATTGATACGTCTCTGGACGGCAATAATCTTAACCCTACATACGATGTGGGTGTTAATACTGTTGTTTGTCCTTTTCCCAAAAGCGGTATACTGCGTTTGTCAATTACGAGGTCTGCGGAAATGGAAGAGTGTTCCAACGTTTCCCATGAAATTGTGAGCGGGTATTTCGCTGAGGTGATTTGAATCGGAATTTCTCTAACGATTTCTTTGTGCCGAATGGCTGCGATTGAATTATGAGCGAATCGTGCATCGAAAATACCGGATGGCGACAATGGCGGCATTTCAAATGTACTTTCCGTGATTTCATTACTCGAACCAAAATAGAGTGATTGGTTATTCCCATTTGCATCGGATACCAACATTTCTCCAAGACTTTTTAGTATTCTATACGCTGAAGATGTTTTCGCAGTACCCTGAGAACTTTGTTGGAACGTCAAACTTCCAGCATTATTAACTTTTATCCAATATGCATGAAGAGCACGAAGAGTATCTGATACAAAATACCCGTTACGATACCCAAAAAATACACCGGAAATTTCTGCTCCGGTAGTATCAGTGACTGATGATGCGGCAATTGGAAAACTAATAGTTCCGACCAAATTCCAACCGCTTTCAACATCTACTGTGAGGGTGCGTTGTTCTTCACCAAGGATGCCAACGAACTCTGTTGCAGGAAATTTTAACCAGTAACCTGAGCCAATATCAAGTGAAGATTGCTGAAGATAGCCACTATTCTGGTTGAATTTAAAAGCATTTGAATTTGCTGAAGGAAACAGTGCGGCAACCTCGTAGGTTGTTTCCGGGAGTACCGGGATTGAAATCATATTCCAGTTTTGGTGCATTGTATCTGCCACGATTGGACCCTGCAATAACCGAAGGTCGGATTGTGATTGACCTTCAAATAATTCATCGTCGTCGTAACGTAGTTGTAGCGTTGCGTTAAAATTACCTCCGCCTGAATTTGTAATTGTGTACATCCTGCTCACTGTAGGAGAACCATAGTTGATTGAAGTGTTGGTTGCTTTGTTATATCCAGTACCGGGTTTGCCGAGCACCCACTTCGAGAATTTTCCAATCGAATCAACTGTCACTGTATTTGAAATTGTATCAAGCACACCGCCAACTACCTTCCAGTGAAAATCGAAAACATCGGTGGTTGTATCGGGCAACGTTGTAATAAGTACGGTGTCCGGTAATTCTTCTCCTGCGTTAAATGATAGAGAGGAGGATGTACTTTCAAATCTATATGTTCCGCCACTGATTGTGTTAATCACTCTTCTGATGGAACCACGGGGCAAAATTCCTGTACTGTCGATAGCATCGGGCGAAGGATTCTCAATAGTAATCGTATCCTCAGCCCGCGTATTCAACGACCTGTACAACGCAAGACTGTTTTGAATTCTCATATTGCCAATTAGATTTGTGTTCTCGCCATCAATGACAAGATTATAGAAACTATTTGATGTATAATCATTTGGAGTTCTCTCTTTTCCCGGAAGAGTAATTGTTTCACTTTCATTAACTATATCACCGGCAACAATTGATTTTGCAGAATCTCCCTTGAAAACAATAGTTGATTGTCCTGGAGCAAATATTCCATAGTTAATCCAATCGCCATATAGTACAAGTCCGGATTGAGCGTTGGTAAGGGATGACATTGTCCCGCCATCGAAAGAAAGTGTCCCGCCCGAATCAATTTGTAATCTCCCTTGAATGCGGAGAAACATGTTTAACAATCCAAAATGAATTCTCCCTCCTTGTTGAATACGAACAGAATGAATACTATCAGATGGTAATGAATCTATCACGACAGAAGTATCACGAGGAATAATTATCGGAGTCCCGGCATCGGGCGGATGACCGCAGCTCCAATTTGCCGGGTCTTGCCATGAACCACCTACCTGCCCGATATAACGGCACGCTATCGTGTTCCCAAAATCAAGTCCGGTCTTACTTATTCCCTGCGATAATTTCAGAATGTAAATTCCCGGTTGATAACCGGTTGCTACATCCACCGAACGAGGATATGTTTGTACCCATTCATCTTTCAAAACTTCTTTGATGATATACACACCGTCGGGAAGATTCTGGAATGAATAATTCCCAAGTGAATCAGTTGTATCTACCATGACAGTGCTTCGGGACGAATCAAATAATTTTATTTTCCAGTTTTCTAAACCCGGTTCAAGAGAATCTTTTACTCCGTTTGCATTGATGTCAAAGAACTTCATTCCACTCAAAGAATTTGGTAATTTATAATTACCGAAATCCTGATTAGTAATTCTTTGCCCGCTTGTTTTGATAGTATCAAAATAACGGAGGTTAGCCGGATACGTCTGTTGCCATCCTGCCTGATACACTTCATGAATTCTGTACGCTCCGGCAGGAAGATTGTTAAATTCATAATATCCGTCGGATGAAGTGAATGTTGTTTCGTTGACAGTTCCTTTTAGAACGATTTTCCAGTTTGATAAACCTGTTTCATTAGTGTCCCTTGCACCATTATTATTAGCATCATAAAATTTGATACCGCTGATATTACCGAAATTATAGTTGCCGAAATTAATCCCAGTTATGTTATTTCCACTCAATGCAGTAAAAGAATAATTTGAACTTCCGGGAAACGTTTGTGTCCACCCAGCCTGATTAGTTTCAATTAGGCTATGACTACCGGGACCGATGTTTCTGAACTCGAAATATCCTGTGCTATCAGTCGTAACAGATGTCCCGTTGTTCAATGTTATAACCCAACCCGATAGACCAGGCTCGTTGGTATCAAAATTACTATTTATGTTGAGGTCATTGAATTTCTTTCCGCTTAATGAAATTTTCTTAAAATTCAGAAAGCGAATACTATCTTCGAAACCACTTTCAGAAATGGTGAAAGTAAATGTATCGAATGAAGTAATCATCCAACCGCTTGTCGATGAGATTTGCTCTACTTCATACGTTCCAGCATCTAACACAACAGGATAACTTAATAAACCGTCTCCATGAACAAATTCTGAAATAATGGTAGTATCTTGTCTGAGAACAAATGTCGCCAACTCTCCTGCGGGGAGTGGTGCATTGTCAACGGAATCAACAGTTCCGTCACCGTCAATATCAATTGCAAGGTCTATTCGTATTTTGCCTAACTCGAAATTACCAAAATTTATATTTTCATTTGTTAGACTTCCGGGATGAATCGAAATATTATAAAATTCAAATGTAGGATATGTCTTTATCCATCCGGTTTTCAATGATTCTGTTACGATGTAAATACCTTCAGGTAAATGCTGAAACAGGTAATTTCCGTTCGCATCTGTTTGTGTTGTAAGAGAAGCAGGACCTTGTAGGTTGATTGTCCAACCTGCGATTCCTGGTTCGCTTGCATCGCGAGTTCCGTTCTTGTTTATATCTTCAAATTTGTAACCCGAGATACTTCCGCCGCTATCAACCTTTAATGAAAAATCATCAAACGCCCAGCCGCTATCGACACTCATTACATCGGAGTAAGTCCAGTAACGAAATTGAACGAGTGGTTTTCCTGCTACTTCCTGAGTTTGCCGGAATGAAGTAAAATATCCAAACGGACCCTCTGCAATGTCATTTCCTAAACAATCACCATTGCTTGTCCATTTCGGTCCTTGTGGGAACATGGAACCATCCGGAGCGACGGCGGCAGTTTGGTCGAAGCAATTTTGAGAACCGCCAGAATTTTGATAAACGGATTCATCATACCAATAACCGGAATAAGGTGCGCTGAGGTTTTCCATGTTTTCCCAAGTTGCGCCCATATTTGTAGTGAATTGAAATACGCTTCCATCCCAGGATGGTTCGGTACGAATACTGTGCGCAAATTGAATCTTGGGGAAAAAATTGTTACTCACATCAAAGTAGGGTGAAAATAAGAATGAATGTTTTTTAGGAGAATATTCATCCGTGAGTTTTGTTGTCCAAGCCTTAGTACCTGAATGAGTGCCACCTAATTTTTGAGGATTACCTAATTCCCAATCACCTGTTCCCAACCAGCCTTCTGTTTCAGTGTTTGTTTCAAATGTACTTGAGTAATTGTTTCCGTCGAAAATCGGAAAAACTCTGTGGGATTTGAATGATGAATCATTAGCAGGGTAGGAATCTGTAGCATGTTGACTCACTGCCTGTATTGTATATAATTCTAATGAACTGAGTGTCGGTGGTGCCCATGGCGCGGGTACGGTTGCTGAAAAAAAATCAAATGGTGGTGCGGTGAGAGTTACAGTACCGTAGTATATAGCAGTTCCGTTTTCATTTAATACAGAAACAAGCAATACAATATTTTCAGTTGATGAACCATTGTTTTTTCCCCGAACGGTTAAGTTGAGCGGTTGTCCTTCCGGTGAGCCGTACAAATATCCTGCAGAGATATTAAAAAGTTGAATATCACTGAAAGATTGCAGGGTGACATTTTCATCGCATCCGGCATCGGGGCTCATGCCGTTTCGCATTTCTCCATCTCTATCGTTTGCAACTTCTGTAATTTGAACACCAAGATTATTTGCATACGAAGTTCCGAAGTTTGCCAGATGAAGGTCTGTGGGACTTATGAAGCCGGGGTCACCGCTCACACTTGTTTGGCTAAGTCCGCATTGTGAATTCCATCCTTCAATATTTGGAATTCCTTGATAAATGCTTCCATTGGGAGAGTAGAGAACATTATGGTCTTCATAAGAAAAATCCGAACACCTCTTATCGGAAAATAAAACTGTTACCAAACCGTTTCCGTTTGTAGAGGAGTTCATAAAAGCATTGTTCCGGACATTTGCTTCCGACGATAACATGCTATCCCCTTGAACATAAAGACAAGTATTTATTCCGCTATTTGAACTTGCTTGAGAAAGCCAAACGGAGTTGTAGTATATCTTCGGCTGTCTATCTAATGTAAGATGAATTCCTGAAACCAAAACGGCTGATTTTGGATTCGAACTAAGGTCTTTATGTGAATTAACAGATGAAATGCTGTTGTTTGCCAGCAAATTATTTCCGGGCGAAGCAAGTGATAAATTTCCGGTAACTCTAATGCCTGATGAAGATGCTGTAGAGCCATCGGTTCTGTCCCAGACAACATTATTGATTGTGTTAGCTCGAAGAGTAGTGTTAGTTGTTGAAAGTGTTGTTATTCCTGCTATTCGGTTATCAATAGTAGAAAATATAATTTGAGCAGGCATCCGAACACCATCTATCAAATTCGATTCAATGCTTGATGAATCAATTCTATTAAGTAAAATACCACCTGAACTAAGTGAGTCGCGAATGTCGAACATCAAAATAGATGAAGCAATATCAGCAAATCCGCCTCCGAATTTGTTCATTGACACGAACCAATATTTGTCAGGTTGTGATGAAGAAGCGCCGTTCTGGTTAATTCCATACCGCCCGCGTGTTATGATACAGTACTGGATGTTGATAGAATTACACGAACCTGTTCCAACAGAACTTAAAGTTGAAATTGCATCGTAACCTTTAGTTCGGGCTGGGTTGAATCTTCCAAGAATTTTTGTGTTGAGAATTTGAATGTTTGAACTTGAGATAATTCGAATGGCGCCTGCATATTGATTTACGGGTTCAGATTGATTCTCATCGTATTTTATTGTCAAGGCATTAAGGCTCGTCCCATTTGCATTCATTCCATTGATGACAACATTGCTGATTTGTTTGATGACGAGGCATCCGTTTTCAGTATTATCAATGCCAACAGAAACAACACAAGAATTTACTCCGAGCGAGGGTTGAATGGTAATAGTATTGAATCCACCTGCGCCTGCAATTCCGTCGATTATTATCGGTGGTTCAATGTAAACCGAATCGGTGAGAAGAAGTCGGACCTGCCCTGAAATGCCGTTGAGTTTAAGAGCAGATATAGCATCTATAAGTTTAGTAAACTCTTGCCCGGAACCTACAAAATGGTCACCGGAAATCGGGGTGGACGAAACAGAACGTGGAGGTTCTGTTTGTGAATGTACAAATGATTGTACTTCAATGTGATTTTCTTCAGCAAGGATTGAACGAGAAACTTCTGAAGAAGTATTTTTCGGTTTGGATTGAGAAAGAACAGAGGATGAACAAATCCCTATGATGCTTATCGCAATGGAAATGAAAATTACAATGCGAATGATTGACGAATAAATTCGTCTGATGCTGTTTTTCATACAAATATCTCCACAGATGATTGTTAAAGAAAATTACCGGTACGGAAGCAAGAGTGTTTACTCTATGTGTCCTCAAATAAAAAATGAAAATACATTGATGAATTCATAGTCTCACGTTACCGCGCTAATATCATTTTTTTCATATCAGAAAATGAGCCGGCAGTCAACTTATAGAAGTAGACTCCACTTGACCAATCTGTTGTATTGAACGACAGTGAGTGGTGTCCTGCTTTGAATTCTGAATTATTAATGGCTGTGACAATTTCCTGTCCGAGAATGTTGAATATTTTCAAAGTAACAAGTTCATCCTTGGGAAGGTCGAAGGAAATAGTCGTTGTGGGGTTGAAAGGATTCGGGTAATTCTGATACAATGCGAATGATTGCGGGAACTCCGGTGATGGAGTGGTATTGAGTTTTAAAGCAACAGAAACAGCCGGATTGGTTACAGTAATTTTTCCATTTGTCCACAACGGAATTTCTTTCCCGTCAACAAGCAAAGTTGCATTTCCCGACTTATTTGTAATGTTCCATGATATGGTTAATGGTGTAGTCGTTGATGAAAGCGTGACAGGGAGTAATTTCGATGATTGATTTGTCAAATCTTCAAGCATATTTCCTGAAGCAAATCGCGCATCAAAAATTCCTTGTGGCGCTATTGGTGGAAGTTCAAACCGACTCGAATTCAAATTCTTTTTGTATGTGAAATACAACGATTGCTTTGAACCTGATGCGTCGCTGAATGAAATTGAATTGCTTTGCTTCAGTATCTCATCAACGGAAGATTTGGGAGAGGGTGTTGGCTCATTCATATCCAGAACAATTTCAAGCGCAGACGAAGATTTTACCCAATATGCTCTCATAGGTTCGAGTACGGTTGCAAGTTCATATCCATTATCATAACCAAAGAACGATGAAGAAGTAAAATATTCTTTATCATTTTCATTGTTGTAGTAATAGATAGCCGATGGGTCTATAGGATAGCTGATTGTTCCAATCATGTTCCAACCTTCTTCTAGATTAACGACGTTTGAAGTTTGGTCGTTACCGAGAATGGAAATTTCCTCAGTTTGTGGATATTTTAACCAATATCCGGTTCCAAATGATAACGATTGAGAAGATGTATATCCTGCAAAATTGTCAAATCGAAATGCATCAGAGGTGGAATTTCTGAACACAGAATCCTTTTGTGTATCATCGGGAAGAACGGGTAATGAAAGCATGTTCCATCGTCCACGAACCGAATCAACATAGAACGCTCCATACGCAAGTTCCAAATCCTCTTCATTTTGGCCATCATAAATATCTCCGTCTTCATACCGCAGTTGGAGAGTAGCATTGAATGAACTGCCGCCTTCTGCAAGTACCGTGTATGTCCTTGACGCTTTTGGAACAACATAATCAGGATTTGATGCCGTCCCTTTACGGTATCCGGTGCCCGGTTTACCCAATACCCATTTTGAAAAATGGTCGAGTCCCGAAACAGTAAATGTATTCGTTGTGGTGTTTTGAATTGCATCAACCTTTTTCCAGCGTAAGGTTGTTGAATCAGGGTGCGCGTCTGGCTGAGGAGTTACCGAAATATATTCCGGCGCGCCAGTTTCATCAAATTGAATAAAAGAGTCATCACTTTCAAATCTGTACTGGTTGTTCTGAGTAACTTTTCTCCTTAATGTACCCGTTGGTATTAATCCCGAACCTGATAGTGAACCGGCATTGGGATTTTCAAGCGATAATGTATCATCTTCGCCTAAGGATAACGATTCAACTAAATCAAGTTGATTATTTACAACAACATTTCCATTGGTAGAAGTATTTGTCCCGGTAATGGTTAGATTGAAAAATGTATTTCCGGTAATTGCTTTCACCTCTGGGCTCTTTTTCAAGGAGAAACTATTCGCGGGCGGATTGTAGATGATAGTTTTATTGTCCGTTCCCGTAAAGACGATAGTTGAGTTTCCTGCCTGGAAATTCCCTTGATTTTCAAAATCACCATCACAGTATAACCATGTGTTTCCAGAGCCTCCATCTAAAATTGCTTCTTCATCAATCTGTAATTTACCTTCAATGTACAGAGAACCACCGCCGGAATTTAGTTTGGATTTTGATAAAGTATTAAATGTAAGTCTACCGCCCGGACCGATACGTAATGCCCCAATAGAATCATCGAATGGAACATCATATACAATTTCTACTGAATCAAAATATACAGGTGTATCGTTTCCGGGAATGTCGCCACCTTCCCAGTTCCCCGGGTCATTCCATGAACCACCAGGAGGTCCGCTGAATTTATAACCAGAAGCGTTTCCGAAATTGATATTGGTATGAGAAGTTCCACCGGAGATTGTCAATTGGTATTTTCCATTTCCCGCGGGATATGTTTGAAGCCAACTAATTTGTTGTACTTCCGAAAGTTGATAAATGCCTTCGTCTAAATCAGTAAAAGAAAAGAAACCGAATTCGTTAGTGTATGTTGTTTCTGCTTTAAACGTGTTTGTAATGTCTGAGTTAGTAGGAAGTTGTTGCAAAATAATTCCCCAATTTCCCAACACAGTGTCGCCTGAGGTTTCATCATAATATCCCAAATTTACTCTATCCCAGAATTTTATACCGGAGACAGAACCCGGAATCTTGAATTCGGATGGTTGTCGGGCAATGTTGGATATGCGGATTTCATCAATAGAGCAGTGCAATACACCTGTTGATGTTTTTCCAATACCTGAGAATGTTCCCACCGTAACAGGTGCAGGGGAAATGTATAGCGAAGTTGGAAAACTGCCAACGGAAGTTGTTGGTTGTAACAATCCGTTGTGGAAAATTCTGACTTCAAAATTCACCAAATCAATGATTGCCGCAACGTGTTGCCAGGTATTTGCTTGCAACGGATAACTTATTGTAGATGTTTGTGATTGGAAAGTTCCATCGCTACTAAGATTAACTTCGAGTTGATAAAAGGGATTAATTTTGAATTGAAATGCTAACGAACTATCCAGGGGAGAACCATGACCAATAATCAGAACTTCACCTCCTCCATAAAATTCAGGATTCACCCAAGCTTCGAGTGTAAAACTTTCATCAGTAAATTCAAGTGAAGCATTTGAAATGATTTCAATTTGTTGAGTCAACCGAGTGAAGTCACGTGCGTAACCATATTTACCTGGAATGATCTCCGGCGAAGTTGATCCCGATAACGTATCAACAGTACCATTATTCTCTTGCCCGCTGTAATCTTGTATGAATTCTTTTGCGTCGTTCAAATGATAAAGTCCGACGGTGTAACCGTCCGGTAAGTATTCATTCGATGAAGCAAGAGTTGTAAACATCATTGTATTAAAACTGGTTGATGCGCCGCCGACATTTAATGCATTTGCAAAATACTGATACGTCGTGTTCGGTTGTAAATTGTTTACAACTGTGGTGTAAGGGTGAAACAATGTGTCGGAACCAATATTTACCGGTGAAGTAACATTCAAGAGAGAGTCTTTTCCCCATGTAAACCACGCAGTAGTGTTATACCCGTTGGGATTGACTTCGCCCTGAAACGTGGCAGAAGTTAAATCTATGTCAGAAGGAGGTCGAACATAGACAGTCGGAGTAGGGGCGGACGGTGTGGTAAAGCTTTTATCCACTCCATTTGATGTTCCATCGGAATTGGTAGCCGTGATGCGGAAATGATATTGTGTGTTTGGAGTTAATCCGGTGAGTAGTGCAGTAAACGGAACATTCGTGTTGCCACTTCCCACATTAGTAAGTGTTGTAACATTTCCGTACGATAGGGTTGTTCCCCATTGAAACTGTGCGGCAGTTAATTTGCCTTGTGGATTAACAGTTCCATTGAGAACGGCAGATAAAGCACTCGCGATAGTTGCAGGGTTTGTAACTACAGTCGGAGGTGTAGCAAGAGTAACATCAAGATTCGGCTTGATGTTGTATGTAGAGTTCTCTTTGTTGGATTGTGCAAATGTAAGCGTTGAAAAAATAATCAAGGTTGCACTAAGAAGAACAAGAATGGAACGAGTAAACATATTTATACCTTTACGCACAAGATGATGAATTGTAATAAACAAGAAAATTATTTAGTTACGGAATCAAGATTAAAGTAATTCCTGATAATTCTGAGACAACTATAAGAAAATAGTTTGGGAATGTCAAACTTTGGTGTCACAGTAAAAAACAAAATCGAAATAGAAAAGAAGTGAAAATCAAGCATTTGGATAACTGCCGTTTTTTTTGTTAATTTGCACCGAATCAAATGAAAATGTTCTGAAAATTGATGGAAACTCCACAAGCAGTTGCCGCACCGAAACCATCCGCTCCGGCTCGAAAGAAACGACCGAAAGAATTAGCTGTAGTTAATCAGGAAGGTTGTACCGGATGCGAGGTTTGCCTCGAATTTTGTCCTGTTGATTGTATTTACGTCGTTTCCGGACCTGATTACGATGTACACAAGAAAGTAGTTGAGATAGACCTTGATATATGTATCGGGTGTAAGCTCTGCGTGAAATATTGCCCATGGGAAACAATCGAAATGATTGAAAGTGAAACGGCGGGCGATATTGCAAAAGATTGGACATTGCGAACGGTACTTCCTGATAAAGAATGGATGTCCAGTGGAAACGCAGAGGTTTCAGAATTTTTCCCGACCGTATTTTACGGTCAGAAACCTACAGTATAAATTTTCGCTGAAGTAGCTCAGCTGGTAGAGCAGCTGATTCGTAATCAGCAGGTCGAGAGTTCAAGTCTCTCCTTCAGCTCACACACAATCCTGTCTCAATTTTTTTGAGACAGGATTTTTTTATTGAATGAATGTTATGAATAAACTATTTGATGTAATAATCATAGGTGCCGGTCCGGCGGGGATTGCCTGCGCGATCGAATCTCACAAATCAGGCTTGAAGTATCTTCTGGTTGATAAAGGTGGAGTGGTAAACTCCATTCAACAATTTCAACGCGACATGTTTTTCTTTTCGACACCTGAATTGCTTGAAATAGGAAATGTTCCCTTCATCGTTCCAACCACTCGACCCACTTCACTCGATTGTGTGAAGTATTATCGTAGGGTAGTCGAACATTACAATCTGGCAATTCAATTTTATCAAGACATTATTGGCGTGAAGAAGCACGATGGAATATTTTTTCTTGGATCTTCTACGGGAAACACTTTTCAATCCAAAGCAGTTGTGATTGCGACCGGTTATTATGACACTCCAACACCGCTCAATGTTCCGGGTGAGGAACTTCCTCATGTATCGCATTTTTATCGCGATGCGCTACCATTTTATAAGCAACATGTTCTTATCGTTGGTGGAAAAAATTCTGCTGTGGAAGCCGCGTTAGATTTGTATCGTCATGGCGCTTCGGTTACAGTTGTTCATCGAGGAGATGCGTTGAGTCCCGGAGTGAAGTATTGGATTCTCCCGGATTTTGAAAACAGGGTGAAGGAAGGTTCAATCACGCTACAGTTGAAGACTGTTGTGAAAGAATTCAGGCAAGGCATGACTATTGTCGAAAATCAAAATGGAACAAGGACAGAAATCAAAACGGATTTTGCATTTGTCTTGATTGGTTATCTTCCGGATGTTGCATTTTTAAGAAGTGTCGGCATCAATGTGGATGTAGAAACACTCGCACCGCAATGTCATCCTGAAACATTCGAGACAAATGTTCCTGGTCTCTTCGTTGCCGGCGGATTAGTTGGAGGAAAATTCAACAATAAAGTGTTCATCGAAAACGGGAGAGAACACGGGAAGAACATTATTGAAGCGCTGAAGAAAAAATTGAATCATAGATTGCCGTTGACTTAAGCCGACTGCAATCTATTGAAATCATTTTGTAGTTTGTGGTAATTCTCCGAGTTGTTTTTTTATTATTTCTCTCTTCGGAGAATTTGGAGGGAGTATTTTTGCATACTGCTCAAGTACCACCCTCATGTTATCAGGTCGTTTGAGTGTGAAATAGAGTTGATATAAATCTTCATACGCGGCTTCATTCTTTGGGTCCATATTCAACGCTTTCACTAACGTTGCTTCCGCTTCCTTCATTTTATTCAAACGCAACAACGCTCTTCCAGCCAATCCGAAAACACCCGCTTGCTTGGGATTATATTTCAACGAGACTTGCAATTGCTGGAGAGCATCGTCATAACGTTCTAATTCGAAATACACTGACGCAAGTTGATTTCTCAATGCAATATTTTCCACTTCTACCGTTAATATCTCGCGCAGGAGTTGAGAACTCTTTTCTAATTTTCCTTTTCGATATAAAATCAAATTCAGTTGTTTCAGAAATTTACTGATATGTAAACTTTCAGGATTTGACTGAAGTCTGTTAAGGAGACTCTCATCGAAACTCGGTTGAATCATTTCTTTCGGACAGCGATAGAGTTTGAACGAAGGTCCCGTTACTTCATCCGACGGGGTTATTTCAAACAGAACGTTCCACTGTTTATTAAGAGACGCATAGTACGAGAGAAAATCTTTGAACCGTTCTGGTTCACGTCTGAATCTTCCGCCGTCATAATCCGACGTAATCAAAACATCAACTTCATCATACCATCGGGCATCATAAAACGGAGCGACTTTTTCTGTCTCGACAGAAATAAACGGAATTTTAAGCGTGATGTATTCTTTTTCATCAAAGTAAACTCCATACGGACCGGACGCTATAACTGAACCTTGTTTGATGTTTTCCTGAATCCATTTTTTTGTAAGTGTTCGCGTATCCGGCAAGGTAAGCGAACGAAGATTGCGGTAGTTACTCATCGTCGGCTGGATAAGAAAGAGTAGAGCAAAAACCGATGCAACAGCGATGTTCATTGTCTTCGATGCGGGGTAAATTCCCTCTTTATGTTTTGAAATGAACTTGATAATCAAATCAAACAAAAAAAATATTCCAATAGAAGCAATGACAAGTAGAGTCGGAAACGCAGGAAGGATGTAACGCTCCGCACGCATCTGCCACGAAGAAAGGACTATCAAAAATATTACAGGGAAACTCAGGAGAATGTAATTTCTTTTTTCTTTCTGTTTGATGCAATACCAGGCACCAACGAAAACGAACGCATACACAAGCCAACTCAATTGATTTCCAAACACATCAAAGAGATAATATCCGATGGTGGATTCGGTTGTCAGCAATCCGAGATGACCGTAGGAAACATGATACTGTTCGAATGAAAAATCTGCGAGGAATTCATTGAAACTGAGAATGATGTATGGGTTGAGCAAAAAGAATGTGAATGCCGAAGCAATAAGTCCGACAAGAAGTTTTCTTTCTTGGAGATGATTGAGAGCGAGTTTGAAAGAACTGAAACGAAGCAGATGCGAAACGAGAAACACAGGTATCAAAAATGCACCTGTATATTTTGAAGCCGCTGCTAATCCGATTGTAATTCCCGAAAGCAAATAATTTCTGTTCGATGGCTGACGATATGAACGAACGATGAAGTACAAACTCAACGTGCAGAAAAATGCAAGCGGTGAATCTACCTGAATGAGATGTGCCTGCTGAATATGCAACGGATTAAACGCAAGAAGTGCAGATGCAATCAATGCTGTTTTTTTGTTTGAGAGTTCTTGTGCGAGGAGAAACACTGCAATGATAGTTGCAACTTCAAATACAACGGTTAGCAATCGTGAAGAGATGATGAGCGGGTCTTGCGTCACTCCGAAGTCCTGAAGACTTGAATAAAAGCCAAGTAGATGTCCAACCCAATAATGAATTGCCTGAACAGCAAAATTGAGATAGAATGTAAGCGCGGGATAATTAAAAAAATGTGGATTGAAATCGAATCCTTTTCCTTCAAAGTTCCAGAGTTTCCACGAAACTGTGAGAGGCGTAGCTTCTTCGTACAATTCCGGTAAGCCCCAGTTGATAAAAAGTACCCTGAGAATCGCTCCGACAAAAATGATTGAGAGGAGAATTCTGTTCTCTTTTAAGAGAGTCTTCAAAAATAATTTCATTTACTTGATTGTGCTGATTGTTGTAACTCTTCAATCCGTTGTTGAACGAGAAAAGTTGCTTCGCTTTCGTTCGGGAGAATTGATTGGTAGCGTTTCAAAATATCAATTTGCTTGGAAATATTTCTTGTTTTTCTGTACATCATTTCAAGGTCAAGATACGGAAATTCAAATTTATCATTGATGGTGAGTGCGTAGAGAAGTCGTTGCTCGGCTTCCTCGAACCGATTGAGCCGAAGGAGGGAGCCGCCTTCAAGAGCGATTACTTCCGCTTGCTTTGGCTCGATGTTAAGTGAGAGTTGAGAGTAACTCAATGCTCGTTCAAACTTGCCTAATCGAAAAAGAGTCCACGTTAGTTCTTTCAGCAATCGAAGATTGAGCGGGTCGAACATGAGAGCGTGTTCCATCAACTGTTCGCTTTTTTGCAGTTTTCCCTTAGAAAAAAGTGAATATGCAAGTCTATCGAGAAATGTAGTTACGAGTGTAGTCTCTGCTAAAATCCCTAACCCGCGAACTAAGTTCATGTCAAATAATTCTTCTGTGCTTTGCGGCGGATGATACAACCAAACAGTCGGTCCATTCTGATGTTGTTCCGGTTTGATTTCATGCACAAGTAAACACTGTGATTTGATGACACTATAAAATTTCAGGAACGCTCCATATTTTTCCGGCTCAAGAGCGTATCGGTCGTAATCGTAACTGCTGCAAATAAGAATATCAACATCAGTGAACCAACGAGCATCATAAAAAGGTAACAGTGCGTGAGGAGTTACCGGATGATACGGGATATTGATTTGGATAAATTTGTTCGGAGGTAATTCCATTCCAAAAGGAACCATCGCAACAGAAGATTGAGAGGGAATGTTTTTCAAAATCCATTCTCGTGCAACGGTGCGTGTGTTGGGAAGCGATTGTGAGCGTTGATATTCGTACGAGTGCAACGCCATCGGGAAGGACAGCACAAGTACGAGCACGAGAAGAATCGCAGGAGTTACAAATGCTAACTTCTTGTTTGAGTCTTCGCGCCCTTTAATTTTTGCGTTGATTTGATTCCACAGCGTTATCGTTCCTATAGTTCCAATGATAGTAAGAAGTGGAACGATGGGGAGAATATATCTATCTGCCCGATATTCCCATTGTGCAATGACAATCAAATAAATAAGAGGGAAAAAAAGTAAGAGGAAACTCTGTTTTTCTCGCTTCCACATCAAATAGAAAATTGTTCCGACGATTGTCAGCGTCAATGGAATTCCTAAGTGAGATGGAATTGATTGGAATAAGTAAAAGGCGATGCTGCTCTCCGATGAGACGACGCCTAAATGTCCATACGAAATTACATTGTAGTAGATGAAGGATACGCGGTGAAAGAATTCATCGAAACTCAGGATGATGTATGGATTGAGAAGAAAAAATATCGCTAACGCTATGATTCCGGAGAAAGTCAGATGAGATGATTTCAGAGATATAAACGCTTCTTTGATTGAAGATGAACGAAGAACGTGAGCGAATACAAGTCCGGCGAATAGAAACGCTCCGGTATATTTTGTCGCCATCGCAAGTCCGATACACAGTCCACTGAGGAGATACCATTTTCGGGATGGAGAATGATAAACCTGAAAAATGCAGAAGACTCCGAGCAAGACAAAAAATGTCAGCGGCGTATCAACATTTACAAGATGTGTCTCTTTAATGTGTAACGGATTTATTGCAAGAAATATCGCACTTAAAAACGCGGCTGGTTTACGAAAATTTCGCATGACGAAAAGATATGTAACGAGCATTGTTCCAACATCGAAAACGAGCGATGCCATACGAGCATGAATTAAAAAACTTGTTGTGTCAGTTTCAAACGCTTGATGAAAGGCTTCGAGGTTGGAATAAATCCCAAAGATTGTTCCTACGGCGAAATGAAGAACCTGAATCAGAAACTGCACATAAAAACTCAAAGCCGCATAATTGAAAATGTGAGGATTAAAATCGAAACCTGGCTTTCCCCAAATCCAGAAGTTCCATGCAGTTCTGAACGGGTAGGCTTCCTCATAAATGAACGGGAGAGACCAATTGATATTCCACAAACGCACTGCGATTCCAACTCCAAGGATGAGGAGGATGTATTTCTGTGCGGTTATGAAATCAAACAGTTTCTTCATGAGCGTGTGAACATAAAAAAAAATCCGTAGGTGAACAATTGCAGATAAAATTTTCCCGCTTCGATATTTCACCTCAACTTTGTATCTTGTTCCATCATTTATCAGTTGTTTGTGTTCATCAGGATTTTTGTTCTTAGTTTATTACTCTCTTTGCAGGTATCGTTCGCACAGGAACGATATTATTATCATGGCAGAAACTTCGGCAGCGAGGCATTATTCAATCCCGTAACACTTCTTCTGAACAGTAGTTTCGATATTCTTCAACTTGAAGAGTATCCGCGGGATGTCTTTTCATATCCATATCGCATTTCATCAAACAATGTTATGAGAAATTTAGGGAGTCCGTTTGCAACTATCAATCGGTATGGTTGGGGAAGATTTTTACAGAACGAAGTGTTCCCGCTCAACTGGTCATCATCAGGCGGGCAGTGGCTTCCGAACTATGAACTTCATTTGGTTGGCGGCGGAATGAACTACG
The DNA here is from genome assembly GCA_016212665.1 of Ignavibacteriota bacterium. NCBI lineage: Bacteria > Pseudomonadati > Ignavibacteriota > Ignavibacteriota bacterium. The sequence continues at coordinate 40,393 of JACREZ010000013.1, read as the reverse complement.
TCGCTACGCGCGAATGGTACAGCGAGCATGGATTTCCTTCGCCAGCAGTTTTTTCAATCGCAACGATGGCAATGACTCACACGTTGAATGAATTCGTCGAGAACGGAAATTACGAAGGAGATAATGTTGACCCGATTGCCGACATTTTTTTATTTGATGCTGGCGGAATTGTACTTTTCAGTTTTGATGGAGTGAATGAATTTTTCAGTCGCACATTGAATCTTGCTGATTGGTCTCTACAACCATCCTATGGAGTTTCACAATCCACACTTCAGAACAACGGACAATATTATTCGCTCAAATGGAAATTTCCTTTCTCCGAGCAATGGCATCTCTTTTATTATTTCGGCATGAACGGATTGCTTGGTGTTTCTTACAAAGATGAACACGCCCAATCGTTTTCTGTCGGTGCCGGTCTTCGCTCAAAACATTTACGATTGATTGACCCTTCGACAAACCAAAAGTCGGCAGAGTTGGCGTGGAACGTAGGCTTCTTTTATGATAAAGATAATTCATTGCTTGCAAGTGTTCTGTTCAGTGGATTGGAGAATAATCTTGTGAATGTGAATGTATATCCGGGAGTGCTCGGCAACGAAACATTTTCACCGGGAGTTTGGCTCTCCGTTTCAAGACATGGGAATATAATCGGAGGGATTTCAACCATCTGGCTCCCCGGAATTTCTTTCGGGAACAGATAAGCATCCTACCCCTTACGCTCAGGCAAAGGAAAAATTCGTTTGGTAAATTCCCTTCAATCTGCTATATTTGTGCCGAATTTTCTTACAATCCCAGCACTCAAACCTGAAAAGTTGGGCTTTCTTACGCAATTTTATCTAAACAATCCGCCTTGGGCGGAAAGGAACTGAATGAACGAAGGTATAATTACGCAGGTCATCGGACCTGTCGTTGATATTGATTTTTCCGGCGGCAAACTTCCCGCAATTCTTAATGCTGTCAAAATTCCACGTAAAAATATCGAAGGCGGGCAAGAAGAACTTATCTGTGAAGTTCAACAACACCTCGGCGAAGAACGTGTTCGTACGGTTGCGATGGACTCGACGGACGGCTTGGTTCGCGGCATGAAAGCGATTGATGTCGGAACGCCAATTTCAGTTCCGGTCGGACCTGCAACGCTCGGTCGTTTAATTAATGTCACCGGACAAGCGATTGATGGACTTGCCCCATTAAAAACAGATACTTACTACGCCATTCATCGTCCTGCACCGGAGTTTAAAGACCTCAGCACAAAAAAGGAGATGTATGAAACAGGCATTAAAGTTATTGATTTGCTTGAACCATATTCAAGAGGTGGCAAAACCGGATTATTTGGTGGTGCCGGTGTTGGTAAGACCGTTGTTATCATGGAATTGATTCACAACATCGCAATGCACCACGGCGGCTACTCCGTTTTTGCAGGAGTTGGTGAACGAACACGTGAAGGAAACGACTTGTACCTTGAAATGAAAGAGGGTGGAGTTATTGATAAAACGGTGCTTGTGTTTGGACAGATGAATGAACCTCCCGGCGCACGTCAGCGTGTTGCGTTGACTGCTTTAACAATGGCAGAATATTTCCGTGACGAGGGCCGTGACGTTCTTCTCTTCGTAGATAATATTTTCAGATTTGTTCAAGCCGGTTCTGAAGTATCCGCACTTCTTGGTCGTATGCCTTCCGCTGTCGGATACCAGCCGACACTTGGAACAGAAATGGGTGAATTGCAGGAACGCATCACTTCATCGAAGAAAGGTTCAATCACGTCGGTGCAGGCAATCTACGTTCCTGCCGATGACTTGACCGACCCCGCGCCAGCAACGACATTCAGTCACCTTGATGCAACAACAGTGTTGAGCCGACAGATTGCGGAACTTGGAATTTATCCCGCCGTTGACCCGCTCGATTCGACTTCCCGTATTCTCGACCCACTTATCGTAGGTGAAGAGCATTACAATGTTGCAAAACGTGTGAAAGAAATCTTACAAACATACAAAGACTTGCAAGACATCATCAACATTCTTGGTATTGACGAATTATCTGATGAAGATAAAGTCACTGTTGCCCGCGCACGAAAGATTCAGAAGTTCCTCTCACAGCCATTCTTTGTTGCTGAACAGTTTACCGGTTTTGCAGGAAAATATGTGAAGTTGGAAGATACAATCCGCAGTTTCAAAGGACTCGTCGAGGGCGAGTACGACCACATTCCCGAAGGCGCATTCTATATGTGCGGCGCAATCGAAGATGTGATTGAAAATGCAAAGAAGATGGCAGCATAAGGTTCATGTCAGACAAAAAATTCCAGCTAGAAATTGTAACGCCACAACGCGTTGTCTTCAAAGGCGATGTGGAAAGTTTTACTGCACCCGGAGTGATGGGAAGTTTTCAGGTGTTGGTGAACCACGCACCGTTGCTTTCTGCCATTGGTGTTGGTGAAGCGAAGATGCGCGATACACAAGGCAACGAAATCAAGTATGCAACAAGCGGCGGCTTTGTTGAAGTGATGAACAATCGTGTCGTGATGCTTGCAGAATCAGCAGAACGCTCGAACGAGATAGATGTTCAACGAGCGGAGAAAGCAAAATCCCGCGCGAAAGATAGACTCGAACAGCATCCAAAAGAAATAGATATTGAACGAGCGAGAGCCGCTTTAGCCCGTGCGCTAAACAGATTGAAAATTGCAGGACGTGCATAATCTTCATTGTCATTGAATCTCAACCCACTTTGGAATTATTTTCGGAGTGGGTTTTTTGTTTGATGAAGAAATTGTATCTTTGCTTCCTAAAAGTGTCATATTTAGCAATAACAGTAAAATAACTATGAGACAAGTCGTAATCCATCCGGGCGACGATGGCTATTGGGTAGCCGAGTGTCCAAGTCTTCCAGGATGTATCAGTCAGGGGTTGAATAAAGAAGAAGCGATGTGTAATATCAAAGAAGCAATTCAAGGATATATTAATGCGTTGCGAGAAGATGGTATTGAAGTTCCGGAAGAACATTTTGATACTATGCTTGTCGCTGTATGAGTAAGTTACCGAATATTTCCGGCCGTGATTGTGTAAAAGCACTAAATAAAATTGGATATTTCTATAAGCGGCAAGAAGGAAGTCACATCATACTCAGAAGGACAGAACCCTTTAGTCAGTTAGTTGTTCCTGACCATAAGGAACTTGACAGAGGGACGCTGAGGGCAATCATTCGTCAAGCAGGAATATCAGTTGAACAATTCACCGAACTGCTTTGAGTGTTGTTTCATCAATACTAATTACAACAAACAATAAAACCTGAAACCACAAACCTATAACCTGCAAACATTAATTGTGAGAGTCTCCCGAGTCGAAATAAATCTTTCCGCACTTCAGCACAACTTCTCGTACGTAAAGCAGAAGGTTGGCAAAGATGTTAAAATCATGGCGGTGGTGAAAGATAATGCGTACGGACATGGAATGATTCAGATTGCGAAATCTCTTGAGCAATATGGAGCGGATTATCTCGCCATTGCACATGCAGATGAAGGAGTGATTCTTCGTCAGAACGGAATCAAAACTCCGGTGCTCGTGCTTGTCGGATTTCAGAAAGATGAGATTCATACGATTGTTGAAAACGAACTCGATGTTTCCATTCCATCGGTTGAGAAAGCAGAATACTTACAGTCGGAGTTGGAAAAACTTGGCAAAACAAAAGCCAATGTTCATTTGAAGATTGATACGGGAATGGGAAGAATCGGGGTGAGAACCGAGAGGGCGATTCAGTTTATTGAACGTGCGTGTTCGTTGAGTAGATTGAATGTGGTTGGATTGTACAGTCACTTTGCAAATTCGGATGAACAGGATAAATCGTTTGCATATTACCAACTTGCACAATTCAAACACATTCTTGCAGAACTTGAGCGGTTGAAAATTCAAATTCCGTTTATTCATATTGCAAACAGCGCGGCTGTACTTGAAATGCCCGAAACATATTTTTCGATGGTTCGTCCCGGCATCGCACTTTACGGAATTCATCCATCAAGAGAAATGAAAACGAGTAACGGATTGAAAGCGGTTCTCTCATTAAAATCAACCATGAATTTTTGGAAAGTATCACCCGCAAATACGAGCATCAGTTACGGAAGAAGGTACTTCACCAAAACTGCAACGAAGATTGCCACAGTACCAATTGGATATGGAGACGGATACAATCGTGGTTTGAGTAATAAAGCGGAAGTACTCATTCACAGCAAACGCTTTCCGGTGGTTGGAACGATTTGCATGGACCAAATCATGGTTGATGTTGGAATGCACTCGACAATTCATGTCGGCGAAGATGTTGTGCTGATTGGAACATCGGGAGATGAAACAATTACTGCGTGGGAACTTGCAGAAAAACTCGGTACAATTCCGTATGAAATTCTGACGAATATTTCTGAACGTGTCCCCCGAATTATTATCAATGATGGAAAATATTGATGATACAACTCAAAGCCCAAAACATGAAACATCAAACTAAAACTCAAAACACGAAACTCTAAACACGTAAATGAAGATTGTAACTAAGGAAATGTATGCCTAATGTTTATGCAGTAATCATGGCAGGGGGAGTCGGCACGAGGTTTTGGCCCCGAAGCCGCGAAAAAACTCCCAAGCAATTGCTGGAAATTGTTGGTAAAGGAACGATGATACAAAATACGGTTGGTCGTCTTCGTGATTTGATTGACCCGCGCAAAATTGTCATCGTCACTAATAAAACGCAGAAGCAAGCGCTTGTGCGGCAACTGCCGGAAATTCCGCTTGAAAATATTCTGCTAGAACCGGTCGGACGAAACACTGCGCCGTGCATCGGACTTGCCGCAATGTACATCCGTCGCTTCGACCCGGAAGCGGTAATGGTCGTGCTTCCCGCCGACCACATCATGCAAGACGAAGAAGAATTTCGGCGTGTACTTCGACTGGCAATCTGGGTCGCTGAAGAATCGGGAAGTCTCATCACCGTCGGCATTCAACCGACAAGACCGGAAACAGGTTACGGCTATATTCAGGTTCGAGATGACGAGGATAAGGATAATCCGTATTTTGAAAAAGGTGTTTACCGGGTGCGTACGTTTGCCGAAAAGCCAAATCTTCCGACTGCGTATCGCTTTTTGGAAAGCGGCGATTTTCTTTGGAACAGCGGTATGTTCATCTGGCGCGTGGACGCAATCCTAAGAGAAATTCAATTGCTTCTTCCTGAAATGAATGAGGAGTTGCTCAAGATTGACAAGGCATTCGGAAGCGACAAGTTCGAGCAGGTGTTTGATACTGCGTACCGGACAATCCGCGGAATTTCCATTGACTATGGTGTCATGGAGAAGGCGAAGAGCGTCTATGTTATTAAAGGAAATTTCGGATGGAGCGATGTCGGTTCGTGGGACGAAGTGATGCGACTTGCGTCGAAGGATGAGCATGGAAATTCAAGCAGTGGCAAAGTATTTTTCCATAATTCAAAGAATACGTATGTTCATGCCGGAAATAAATTCGTCGCTTCTGTTGATGTTGATAATTTGATTGTGATTGTAACAGATGATTCTGTCCTTGTGTGTAAGAAAGACCACTCACAAGACGTGAAAGAAGTTGTGGATTACCTGCGACGGAAACAACTCAACGACTATCTTTGATGCAAACGAAACGACACAGTCTTCGCAAATCCTATTTATCAGTTAAAGCGATCTCTTATTTTCTTCTTTGTTCGGGAGCGAGATTGCTTCATCCCGTTCTGATAAATGATGAACGGGATTCGCAATGACAATGAATTTCGAGTCATTGCGAATCCCGCTTCAGCGGGGTGAAGCAATCCCACTCTCAGTGCATCATTCGAGTGCGAGATTGCTTCGCTACGCTCACAATGAAAACAAGATTGTTTGTTTTTATTTTATATTTGCATGCCTTCTCTTGATTGGCTGTACCTCATCGCCGCGTTTTACCTCGCGATATGTCGGCGATGGAAATTATCAATTGGTAGAAGAAGGAATTGCTTCGTATTATGCAGAGCCGTATCACGGACAACAAACATCGAACGGTGAAATATATGACATGTATAAAATGACTGCGGCACATCAGACATTGCCGTTCAATACACGAGTAAAAGTAACAAATCTTACAAACATGAAAACAACAGAAGTCCGCATCAACGACCGAGGTCCGTTTGTCGGCGACAGGATTATTGACCTCTCGGTTTCTGCTGCTAAAGAGATTGACATGATTGGTCCAGGAACCGCTCGTGTGCGACTTGAAGTAATCGAACTTGGTCCCGTAACTCCTGAAAAATAAATTATGGCAAAAAAGTTAATCAGCGAACAGACAGTTTTCGAAGCATCGCAACGCGGTGAGAAAAACATCACGTATGAAAAAGGAACGCTCGTAACGATGGCGGCAAAAGAGCGGGCAAGACTTCTCGGTGTGAAATTAACCGAGCAAGCGAAGGAATCAGCAAAGCCATCAACCCCCGCGATGCCACAACCAAAGACGGACGGAAAAGGAGAAACCGTCGCCATCGGAAGCGACCACGGCGGATTTCAACTAAAAGAACAATTGAAGCCGTTCATCGAAAGTTTGGGATATAAAGTTGTTGATGTCGGCACGTATTCGGAAGAAGCGTGCGATTATCCATCTTTTGCGTATGCAGTTGCTCGAATGGTCTCGCTTGGCGAAGCATCAAAGGGAATTATGATAGATGCAGTCGGTGCCGCATCGGCGATGGTGGCAAACAAAGTTCCGAAAATTCGTGCAGCATGTTGTCATAACGAATTCACTGCACGAAGCAGTCGTGAACATAATGATGCAAATGTTCTCACGCTCGGCGGCCGCGTTCTCGGAAGCGAGTTAGCAAAAGCAATTGTTAAAGCATGGCTCGAAACATGGTTCGGCGGTGGCAGACATGTGAAGCGTGTGGAGATGATTATGGAAATTGAGAAGAGGTTTGGGAAGTAAGAAGCAATCCAGCGGGCAAGTTATGGCAGTTATTTCAATGTTTTATGGTTTGATTATCTCGATGTACTATTTGGATAACAAACGACATAATGTTCCACACATTCATGTACGGTATCAAGAAGAAGAAGCGGTTTTTGCTATTCCGAACGGAGAATTGCTTGAAGGTGATCTTAAATCAAATAAAATGAAACTGATTCAAGCATGGATAGAAATTCATAAGGAAGACCTCATGGCAGATTGGGAACTTGCTTCGAAAGGGGAAAATGTTTTTAAGATTGAACCATTAAAGTAGAAGGGAAATATGAATCCGCGTGTTAAATCTGTAAAGCCGAATAACGATTTTACTCTTGTGCTTAAATTTGAAAATGGAGAGAGTAAATTATTTGATATGAAACCGTATTTATCAATCGGAATATTTAAAGAACTGAAAGATAAAAACTTATTTTACACAGTCAAGCCGTTTTTAGGAAGTGTACAATGGATGAATGGTCAGGACTTATGCCCAGATACATTATATGCAGAAAGTAAACTCCTACAAGAGGAAGAAATGAATCAACAACTTGTAGGAGCTACTTAATTTTCTATAACAGGATTACTGAGACCTACGGCAACAATATCGCCGAAGCAAGCACTGTCGTCCACAACCCGTTCTTATCGCCTTCCGCAGATTGCGTGATGTTAAACGTCCGCACAATCTTTCCGCTCATCTTGTACTGTTTCTCTCGTTCATCCCATGCTGTGTCGGGATTAAACTCGACTCCTAATGTAGTTGCCAACATTGTAGCCGCAAGGTCTTCCGCGTACTCGCCCGCTTTTTCATCGGTTTCACCGAAGGGATGATGCTCGGACAGATAACCGTACTGCGTGCTATCTGCGGGGACTGCAACACCGATTGAAGATGCAATAAGACGATTCGGTTCGTTCGTTGCGTTGCGGGCAATGACTGCAAACGTAATTTGTCCGGGTTGAAGGGCTTTTAATCCTTCATCGGTGGGAATGCGTTTGCATCCGGGGGGATAAATACTGGAGACAGTGACGAGATTGCATTTTTCGATTTTTGCATCGCGCAATGCTAACTCAAATGATTGGAGGTAATCTTTATGGCGACCCACGCCTTTGGTAAAGAAGAGACGAGTTGGTACGTACAACTTAGTAATCCTTGAAATTAAGTAATGATATTTGTGACATAATTTATTGTATTGTTTTGCTAAATAAAACTTGAAACAGAAATCCTAAATTCTAAAAACGAATTTCTAAACAAATTCTAATGTCGAAAATTCACAAATTAGTTTGAAGTTTTGATATTAGAATTTGTTTAGGATTTAGATATTCGGATTTAGTATTTATTCAGTATTGCGTCTGCGGATTTCCCGCTCGGCATCTCGCTTGGCAATTGTCTCACGTTTGTCATACGACTTCTTCCCGCGGGCAACTGCAAGTTCAATCTTTGCAATGTTCTTGACAAAATAGACAGAAATTGGGACAAGGGTAAGTCCCTTATCAACGACACGCGCTTTCAGGCGTCTGATTTCCCGTTTGTGAAGGAGTAATCTCCGTTCCCGTTTCGGGTCGTGATTGTTGATGTTTCCTTTTTCAAATTGGTTGATGTGCATTCCGACCAACCAGACCGAGCCGTCACGAATTGCCGCGTAACTATCCTGCAAATTTGCCTGATTCAGCCGCAACGACTTGACTTCGGTTCCTTTCAGCGCAATGCCTGCTTCAAACGTTTCTTCGATGAAATAATCATGCTGGGCTTTGCGATTGGTAACGACGACTTTTCGTTCGTCGGTCTGTGGTGGTTTGCTCATCGCTCATTTTCGATGGGACAAAAATAATCATTTTGGAAAAATAATACAAGGGTGCCAATTCCTTCAATGAAAATTGATGAAAGTCAGAAGAATCCCTTGCAATACTTGAAAAAAATAGTTAATTTAGACCCGACATTTAATAAACTATTTAACTCAGTTTGCTGTACAAATTTAACATGGCATTTGATAACGCAACAAGTTTCTGGTTAACGATACTGGGTATCTTTCTTCAACGAGTGTTTTCCCCCGATTTCATCAGGGAACAATTGCCCACTTCGTTCCGTTACTTCGCTCCGGCAAAGGTCCGGCTGCTACGTTGCACACATTCTTACCGGCGACAATTCTTACAGCGGGATTATTTTTGGAGCGGCTGTCCGAACGACAGCTATCGAAAGGAACGAGGTACTCTACATGAAAAAAGAAATCATCATCAACGAAACAGCGAATGAAATACGCATTGCAATTACAGAAGATAAACGACTTGCGGAACTGTACGTTGAAACACCGGAGAAAGAACGCCTTGTAGGCGATATCTTTTTCGGTAAAATTGCCCGGGTTATGCCGGGTATCCGGGCGGCATTTATTGATATCGGACATAAGCAAGACGCCTTCCTTCATTTTTCAGACATCGGCGAATCATTCAATGAATATTCTGCATTGGTTGGTGAAGACGATGCTGATATTGATGATGACGATGATGATGATTCCGATGAAGACGATGAAATCCCCGGCGCTAACTCCCTCGAAGAAGTTCCTGCAACTCCCGTAACAAAAAGTCGTCAAGATTCCAGACCAAGACAACGATATGGTCGTCCGCCGGAAAACAAACGAACGAATCCAAATTTAACTGCCGGACAGGACATCATCGTTCAGGTGACGAAAGAACCTGTTGGGCGAAAAGGTGTTCGTGTCACTTCGGAAATTTCTCTCCCCGGACGCTTTATTGTTTTGATGCCGTTCAACGGACGGATTGGAGTTTCTAAAAAGATTCCCAATTTCCGTGAAAAGCGAAGATTACGAAGAATTGTCAGAAGCATCTTACCCAATGGTTTCGGCGTGATTATTCGAACGGTTGCAACCGATCGTGAAGAATCAGCCATTAAGCAAGACCTTGAGAAACTGATTGAAACGTGGCGTGAAGTTGAAAAGAAAGTAAAAGCAGAGCAACCGCCAACATTGTTGTACAAAGATATGTCCACAACATCGCATGTGATTCGCGATTTGTTTACGGACAATGTTGAGCGCGTTGTAACTGACTCAAAGAGACTTCACAAAGAAATCCGCACGTACTTAGACCAAAACTCGGCACATCTGATTGATAAAGTCGAACTGTACAAAGACCGCGAACCAATCTTTGATGCGTATGGTGTTGAAAAAGAAATTGCCACCTCGTTCGGTAGAAAAGTCTGGCTGAAGAGTGGCGGCTACATTATCATCGAACAAACCGAAGCGATGGTTGTTGTTGATGTCAACAGCGGACGCTACGCGGCGAAACGGGAACAGGAACAAAACTCGCTTCGAACAAATCTTGAAGCATCGCGTGAATTGTGTCGTCAACTTCGACTGCGCGACATAGGTGGAATCATCGTTGTTGATTTTATTGACCTCGAAGATGATTCAAGCAAAAAGAAAGTATATGATGAGTTGAGGAAGGAATTCCGTAGAGACCGCGCAAAAGTAACGGTTCTCCCGATGACTGAATTTGGTATCGTTCAAATAACAAGACAAAGAATCCGTCAGAGTGTTCTGCACAGTTTCAGTGAGCCGTGCCCCGTTTGCGGCGGCGCTGGTCTTGTTCAATCGAAGGCAACAGTGGTCAATCATATTGAACGATGGTTGCGACGATTTAAATCTGAGGGTCCCGAATTGCGTATCATCCTCAAACTCCATCCAAGTCTTGCGGCATATTTGAACCAGGGATTCTGGAATAAACGGCGGGAATTTATGCTGAGATTTCGTGTCATCATCAAATTGGAAGAAGACCCGAAGATGCCCGTTGCAGAATATCGCTTTTTCTCAATCAAGCAAAACAAAGACATTACCGAAACATTTGAATCTAATTAACACTGACTATGAAAATTTTTCTTGACACTGCAAACTTCAATGAAATCCGTGAAGCGGCAAGCACGGGTTTACTCGATGGAGTAACTACGAACCCAAGTCTTGTTGCAAAAGAAAACCGTCCGTTCAAAGACATTATCAAAGATATTTGTGGAATTGTGAAAGGCGATGTAAGCGCCGAAGTAACTGCCACGGATGTCGAAGGAATGCTAATCGAAGGACGTGAACTTGCAAAAATCTCTGACAATGTTGTCGTGAAAGTTCCGCTTATCAAAGATGGCTTGATTGCCGTTCAGCGATTCAGCGCGGAGGGAATTCGTTGCAACGTGACGTTGTGCTTTTCTCCGACGCAAGCATTACTCGCCGCAAAAGCTGGCGCGTACATTATCAGTCCATTCATCGGTCGGCTTGATGACATCAGTCAAACAGGCATGGAACTCATCAGCCAAATTATCACGATTTACCGGAACTACAATTTCGATACGCAAGTGCTTGTTGCAAGCATCCGCAATCCTGTTCACGTTGTTGAGTCAGCAATGCTTGGCGCAGACATTGCCACAATGCCGTACGGTGTCTGGACGCAACTCATCAAACATCCTCTCACCGATATTGGCTTGACTCGTTTCCTTGAAGATTGGAAAAAAGTTCAGGCAAAATGAAACAAACCGCATTTACCCAAATTCATCGGCAACTTGGTGCAAAGTTAATTGAGTTCGGTGGATTTGAGATGCCTGTCCATTATACCGGCATCATTGAAGAACATAAAGCCGTACGTTCGTCCGTCGGCGTGTTTGATGTTTCGCACATGGGTGAAATTTTCATTACAGGGACCGATGCTCTTGCACTTGTTCAACGACTTACGACGAACGATGCTTCAAAACTGACTCACGGAAAAGTTCAATACTCAGCGATGTGTTATCCTGATGGCGGCATCGTGGATGACTTACTTGTCTATTGCTTGGGCGATTCGTACATGCTTGTTGTGAACGCATCGAACCTGCAGAAAGATTTTGAATGGATGAAGTCGAACGTTGGTTCGCTTCAGGCAGAAGTGACGAACAGAAGCGATGAGTATTCATTACTTGCAGTGCAAGGTCCGCAATCCTTGGCAACAGTTCAGAAACTTACCGATGCGAAGTTGAACGAGATGCCGTACTATACATTCGTTCATGCGAAGGTTGCAGGAGTTGAGATGCTCGTTTCACGAACCGGTTACACCGGCGAACTTGGTTTTGAATTGTATTTCGATTCCAATCAATTGTTGGGTGAAAACGTCTGGAGTGTGCTCATGGATGCGGGGAAGGAGTTTAACATCAAACCAATAGGACTTGGAGCGCGGGATACACTCCGGCTTGAAATGGGATTTTGCCTTTACGGTAATGATATTGACCAAACAACGAATCCGCTAGAAGCAGGTTTGGGGTGGATTACAAAACTGAACAAGGGCGACTTTATCGGACGAGATGCCTTGCAAACAATTCAGCAAGATGGTTTGAAAAGAAAATTAGTGGGCTTCATCATTGAGGATGAAAAAGCATTTCCCCGTCATGGTTATGAACTTCGTTCCACGAATGTTTCCATCGGAGCGGTTACGAGCGGAACGCTTTCACCGGTTCTTGAAAAAGGAATCGGGATGGGCTATGTGTCGCCTGAATTTTCTCAACCGGATTCTACTATCGAAGTAGTAATTCGGAATAAAACCATCAATGCGCGTGTAACGAAACTTCCGTTTCTCAAAAAGTAAAACATGAAATCAAACAAAAATAAAATCGAAGTTCACTTTACACCATCAAGTGTTGATGAAGAATTGCTCACCGGCAAAAATGTCATCGTGATAGATGTGCTTCGTTCTGCATCAACTATTGTGGTTGCCCTGACGAATGGCGCGCGGGAAATTATTCCCGTCGGCGATATGGAAAGCGGCTACAAAGTCTTCAGCAATTTAACGAGGGAAGTAACTCTGCGGTGCGGCGAACGAAACGGAAAGATGATTGAAGGATTCGACCTTGGCAATTCTCCGCTCACCTTCACGGAAGAAAAAGTCAAAGGAAAATCTATCGTTCTTCTCACGACGAACGGAACCGCCGCGATGGTGAAGGCACGTTATGCAAAAAATCTACTCGTCGCGTCCTTCATCAATTTAACGAGCGTGGTAAATCTCATTCAAAGTTGGAAGAGCGACGTCGTCATCGTTTGTTCCGGTCAGGCAAATCGTTTCTCGCTTGAAGATACCATCTGCGCCGGGAAAATTATTTCCGCTTTGATGGACAACGAGGAAGACAAACTGCTTCTCGATGATAGCGCACGCTCAGCCGTCGCACTCGATAAAACATTCGGAAGCAATGTGTTGAAGATGATGAAACATTCAGACCACGGAAAGTATCTTGTCGAAATCGGGTTTGAAGATGATTTGAAATTCTGTTCGGAGATTGATTCGTACGGTTCCGTGCCGATGCTTGCGGGCGGAGTCATCAAACTCAGCACCGACGCGACGAACTCACACAGTAAGCAGGCGAACTAACTCACCGGCGACTTCAGTGAAGCAAGCCCCGAAAAAAACTCCGAAGAAACAATCGAACCCGGAGCGTTGGAAACAACTTACCGCGCTCGGCGTCATTGTGCTTGGTCTGTTCTCTTTCCTCAGTATTATTTTTTACAACGAAGAGGGGAACAGTCTTGGTATCGTCGGAAAGGTGGTTTCTGATTTTTTTGTCAACGCGACTGTCGGGTTTGCTTCGATTGCTTTGGCATCGCTCATGGTGATGTGGGGTTGGGTGGCTCTGCGCAAACTTGATAAGCGCAAGCCGGTTATTTTCACAAACTACACACTCATTTTCGTACTTCTCTTTTCAACGGCGATGGGAATATCCAATCTTGTTGTCGGCGATATCCGGAGCGAATGGTTTGGTGCGATTGGTGGATTCTCGGCAGAAATTCTTGTTGAACTTCTCGGAAGTATCGGTTCTTCGATAATCGTTGTAACATTGATGCTCGTTACCATCATCCTCGCAGTTGATTTAGATATTCATAAATCGCTTGAGCGATTGGAAAATCTTTGGAAGGAGATGACAGGTTCGCTTTCAAAAAAATCAGAGAAGGAAGAAGTCGAAGAAGAATCAGAAATGGAGTTTGCTGTTCGCAGGGAAGAAGACATCGAACAAGAAGAAGAACCTGAAGTCGAAGACAATGATGAGGAGGAAGAAGCGCCTCCGAGAGAAATGGAAATCGTTGTCCGACCACACGAGCCGGTTGATGAAGAGGAAGAAGAAGTAGAACCACCTCCGAAAAAGCAACCTCAACCAAAGCGAGTAGTACAGGAAGTTGAATCAAACAACGAGAATGAAGTTGAGCCACTGCCTCCGGCAGAAAATGAAAACGAAGAAATCGAGTACGTATTTCCTTCGGCTGATTTACTTGACATGGTTCGCGGCGGTGAGGAAATTCCGGAAGAAGAACTGAAAGCGAACGCAGAACTTGTTCGGGCGAAACTTGCCAACTTTGGAATTGAAATAGAAAGCGTCAGTGTTGTCCCCGGTCCCGTGATTACGTTGTATGAATTGGTTCCGGCATCGGGAGTGAAAATCAGCCGCATCGTGAGTTTGGAAGATGATATTGCGCTCGCGCTTGCGGCGAAAGGAATCCGCATTATCGCTCCGATCCCCGGAAAAAGCGCTGTCGGCATCGAAATTCCGAACAAGAATCCGTCAATCGTCTATCTCAAGAGTGTTATTGTTTCGAACAAATTCCGCGAGCAAAAATCATCGCTCCCGATTGCACTCGGCAAGACAATTTCAGGCGAGGTGTTTGTTGATGATTTATCGAAGATGCCACACTTGTTAATTGCCGGCTCGACCGGTTCAGGAAAGAGTGTCGGCATCAACACAATTCTTGCAAGTCTGTTGTTTAAGATGCATCCGTCGGAAGTGAAGTTTGTTATCATTGACCCGAAGAAAATCGAGTTGACGAATTATAAACGGCTCCGGCAGCATTTCCTTGCATGTTCACCCGATATGCGCGAAGAGATCATCACGACTCCGGACAACGCGGTGAGCGTGTTACGAAGCGTTGAGTTGGAAATGGAAAAACGTTACGACCGACTTGCCGCAGGCGGTGTTCGCAACCTTCAGGATTACAACGAGCGGTTAAAAGACGGACGACTGAAAGACACGGAAACAATCAAGCATAGGAAAATGCCTTACATTATTGTCGTGATAGATGAATTGGCTGACCTGATGATTACTGCCGCGAAAGAAGTGGAAGAACCGATTGCACGTCTCGCACAACTTGCGCGCGCCGTCGGGATTCATCTCATTCTTGCAACGCAACGACCGTCGGTTGATGTTATTACCGGCGTCATCAAAGCAAACTTTCCTGCACGCATTGCGTTTCAGGTTGCATCGAAAACAGATTCGCGAACCATTCTCGATATGAACGGAGCGGAACAATTACTTGGAAGCGGCGACATGTTGTACTTGCCTTCCGGTTCGCCCAAGCCGACGCGTATTCAGAACGCATTTATTTCCTCCGATGAAGTCGAGCGGTTGACAAATCATATCGCAAAGCAACAAGGATACAGCAAACCGTTCATGCTTCCTTCAATTGTCGAACGGAAGTCATCGAGAATGGGGGGAACTACAGGTGAGAGAGATGAGTTCTTTGAAGAAGCGGCAAGTCTTGTGGTGCGTCATCAACAAGGTTCCGTTTCGCTGATTCAGCGGCGATTGAAAGTCGGTTACTCCCGCGCCGCCCGTTTGATTGACGAACTCGAAGCCGCCGGAATAGTCGGTCCATTTGATGGAAGTAAAGCACGCCAAGTACTCGTTGAAAACGAAGAACAATTGGAGCGGATTCTTGAGAATCCGATGATGTTGCCATAGTTAATGCAAAAAACAAATCTCACATATTATCTTTTATTGATTGTAATTCTCGCCCCGAATTTCACATTCGCCGACGATTCAGAAAAAATCCTCTCTCAACTTCAAAAGAAGTATGATGGACTAAAAGACGCCACGATTTCGTTCGCTCAGAAGATGCAGTTCACCGTTTCAAAGAAAGAACAATCGTTCGTCGGAAAGTTGACCTTCAAGAAAGGAAACAAATACAAAATTGAAGTCGGTGAACAAACGATTATCACCAACGGCAAAACAGTCTGGACGTATTCAAAATCAAATAAGCAAGTGTTAGTGAATGATTATCAGGAAGAGGAAGATATGCTCACACCCGATAAAATCATGACTGCGTTGCCAAAGCAATTCACAAGCGAAACAATCGGTAAAGAAAAACTCGGCTCTCTCAACACGACAGTCATCAAACTTTTTCCGAAAGAAAAATCTTCAATGCAATTCATGCAGGCTTGGGTTGATGAATCGGCATGGCTGATGCGAAAAATTCAAATTCATTATCTCAATGGAAATACGACAACATACAGCATTGATGAAATCAAATTGAACACAGGGATTTCTGATTCTCTCTTCATGTTCAACGCACCGAAAGGTGTAGAAGTCATTGACATGAGATGATATGCGATGTGGGATATGAGATATGCGATGTGGACAATGAGCATCGAAGATTCTCAAATGACCAATGACGATTGACTAATAACAAAGAACCAAAACTACAAACCAAAAACTACAAACTAACACGAGTGAAATCAACGTTAAAAACATTATCAAGCCTGTTGCTGATGGGAGTGTTTCTGTTCTTCGCGTTTCGCGGAACGGATTTCGGAAAGTTGTGGGAAACACTTTCGCAGGCGAACTATTGGTGGGCGCTCGCGATGTTTCCGTTGTTGGTGTTGAGTCATGCAGTGCGGGCGTGGCGATGGGAATATTTTCTTCGACCTGTCAAAAAGGATATAAAGTACCGGAATTTATTTTCGTCGTTGATAGTCGGGTACATGATGAATAACGTCCTGCCGAGGGCGGGGGAGTTTGTTCGACCGTATGCTATCGGAAAGTTGGAAGGAGTTTCTCGAAGCGCCGCGTTCGGAACCGTGCTTATTGAGCGAATATTTGATATTCTGTCGTTCATGGTGTTAATAATGTTGATTCCGTTCATGTATAACGGACCGCTGACGGAAAATTTTCCGTGGCTGGAGGAAACCGGAATATGGCTTACCGTTGTTACCTTAGCGTTTCTTGGATTGTTCATTTATCTCATGTTCCGTCGGGATATTGTTGAGAGATTTCTTAAATTCATTACGCGAAAATTATCCGAACGAAAAGCACAGTTAGTAGAACATATCGTTCATTCGTTTCTTGACGGATTTTTGTTTTTGAAAGACCCGAAGAATTATCTTGTCATGGGTTTTCAAACGGTCGTCATTTGGGGATTATATATCTTAATGATGTATCTCCCGTTTTACGCATTTGGAATGACGACGACATACAATCTTGATTTTGCATCTGCGTTTGTTGTTCAGGCAATCTCAAGCATCGGTATTGTGATTCCGACTCCCGGCGCAACCGGACCGTATCACTACTTCACGATTCAAACATTGACGAAGTTGTATAATGTGAACGAAGATGTCGCCCGAAGTTATGCAACCATAACTCACGCAGTCGGATTTGTCGGTGTCACACTTCTCGGTGCAGTCTATTTCTTCAAAGATAAACTGCACATGTCGGAAGTGATGAAAGCGGAACGGACAGTCAAGGAAACAGTGGAAAACTCTAATGTCTAATTTTGAATATCTAAACAAATCCTAAATCCTAATAACGAATCAATTGCTTACTTTAGGATTTCGAGATTTGAATTTGTTTAGAATTTTGAAATTCGGATTTAGAATTTCGTAGTCAAATAGTTTTTAATACAATAAAAATATTATAATTAACCATCATCAATTAACAATCAAAGAGGAATCTATGATTCGAAATCTTTTTTTCATCGTTGCAATGATTGCCTTCGTTGGCATCGTTGCACTTAATGCGCAAGATAAAACCAAAAAGGAAGAACCAAAGAAAATGGAAAATCAAGCAGAACCGAAAAACCCTGTTCCGAAAACTCCGGAAATCGTCGTGATAGAAACATCCATGGGAACAATTGAAATTCAAATGTTCCGTGGCGATGCACCGAAGACAGTCGAGAACTTTGTCCAACTCTCGAAAAAAGGGTACTACAACGGAATAATTTTTCACCGTGTTATTGACCAATTCATGATTCAAGGCGGCGACCCGACCGGAACCGGAATGGGCGGCGAAAGTATCTACGGGAAAAAATTTGAAGACGAGTTCAGCCCCAAATATCAATTCGATAAAAAAGGCATACTCGCAATGGCGAACGCCGGGCCTGGGACAAACGGCAGTCAGTTTTTCATCACGCTCGTGCCAACGCCGTGGTTGAACAATAAACACACCATCTTCGGACAGGTCGTTGCGGGAATGGATGTTGTCGAAGCAATCGGAAAAGTGAAAGTTTCCCCGCAAGGAAACAAACCGCTTACACCTGTAACCATGAAAAGCGTGTATGTGAAAGGTGAAAAGAAAGAAGAACCAAAGAAGTAATATTTTTTGGTGAAAGTATTTGGGATTAGTTTGCCGATTCGGTAAACTAATCCCGCTTTATTTTTTACACATGGCAAGCACAAAGATTGAAGGAATTCCCGTTGCAGAACTTGAACGGTTGCTGAAGAAGCAACAGTTCTCGTCACTGTATCTTGTGTTCGGCGAGGAAGATTTTCTTGCGGCGGAAGCAATGCAGTTGCTTATCAAGCACGCAGTAGATGAAGCGACGAGCGGATTTAATCTTGATGTGCTGTACGGGAGCGATGTTGAGGCGAGGCAGGTGTTGGCAGTTGCATCATCATATCCGATGATGGCGGAACGGCGTGTGGTCATCGTTCGTGAGTTTGAAAAAGTGAATAACAAAGAATCGCTTGTTTCCTATTTTGAAAAACCATCTCCATCTACCTGTTTGATGTTGATGACGACCAAACCGGATTTCCGGCAGAAAGTATTTTCAACTCTGAAAACCAATGCAATTCTTGTCGAAGGAAAATCTCCGTACGATAATCAAATGCCGGATTGGATTCAGACGCGAGTGAAGAAACTCGGAAAGAATATTAGTCTTGAAGCAAGTCAACTTCTTCACGCACGAACAGGAAATGCGCTTCGTGTAGTGCAGAGCGAAATTGATAAACTGTTTATCTACGTTGGAGAGAAAAAAGAAATTGCACTCGACGATGTAGAAGAAGTCGTCGGCATGTCGAAACAGTACAACATCTTCGAACTGCAAAAGATGCTCGGTAAATTGCAAAGCGAACGCACACATGAAATTATGGAGCGAATGCTCGACTCAGGGGAAAGCGCAATCTATATGGTGACACAAGTAACCAAGTATTTACAAAAGTTGTGGCTGTATCATGAATACAAAGCACAGAAGTTGAACGACGCAACGATTGCGGGGAAATTCAGAATCAATCCCTACTTTTTAGATGAGTACGCGCAAGCGGCAAGAAACTTCCCGCCCCATGAAATCGAATTCTGTTTCCGTCACCTCCTCGAAGCAGACGAAGCGTTAAAATTTTCAGCAGATGAAAAATTGACTATGACGGTGTTGCTCTACAAAATGCTCAATAGAGTTAAAACGCTTGAATACGAAGCGGTTTGAAGAATTATCAAATAGTCATTCGGGAACAAAATGAGTCGCCACAAGTTTAATCCACGGGTTGATGGCTGAACAACGACCGCTCCGCGACCTGACCGACGAAGAACTTGTAACGGTGTTCAAAAGCGGCAAAGTCGAAGCATTCAATGAATTAATCGGACGCTTCAAAGACCCGCTCGTCAATTATATCTATAGGTACCTTGGAGATTTCGATGAAGCGGATGATATAGTTCAGGATACGTTTGTCCGGGTGTTCCGGCACATTGACCAATATCAACCTATTGCTAAATTTTCAACATGGATTTACACTATTGCAACAAACCTTGCCCGCACACAATATCAGCGACGAAAGCGATGGGGAATTTTTTCGTTCGGGCATAGAGATGATGAGGATGATGAACGAAGCCAAGAGTTACGCGATGAACAACTACTGCCCGATGCGATTGCTGATGGTTCGTTGTTGCATGAACAGATTCAACAAGCGTTGAACAAACTCGCGCCGGTCTTTCGTGAAGTGATAGTGCTGTATGAAATCGAAGAAAAATCCTACGAAGAAATTTGTGAAATCACAGGACAGAATATGGGAACGGTGAAGTCAAGACTTAATCGCGCTCGTGCGAAGTTGCAGTTACTGCTTAAAGAATTTGTAAGTGAGTAGTAGTGTGCGGTTTGTATGTTGAAAGTCAATAGTCATTAGTCATTAGTCATTAGTCATTTGTCATTTGTCATTCAGTAGATTACTAAAAAACGAAAAATAAAAACCAGGAACCTCAAACCGGTAACCATAAGAAATGGATGAAAAGAAAAAACATATTAAAGATGAAAGCAGTGTCAGTAAGTTGCTGAAGGACTTGCCGCGCGTGAAAGCGTCTCCTGATTTTGAAGCGAGACTTCATCGGAGAATTGTTTCATCGAAAGAGGAGAGCGAAAGAAAGAGTTTATTTGATATTCTTTTCTTTCCGCGTCGTGTTCCTGTCTTTGCAACTTCAATTCTTGCTTTGCTCGCGGTGAGTGTGATTTCGTATGTTGTATTTATGAAAAACCGCGATGAATCTGCTTCAACAACTCCTCAGCATCCCACAATTGCAGAAAGTTCTGAGCCGCAACCACCGAATCAAGCAGACGGTAGAGCGGTTGAACAGGAATCAAATCAGTTGGAAACATCCCAAGATATTTTGGTCCGGAAAGATGAAGAAATCAAGAGCAAGAAGGAAACTGTTTTTCCTGCTTTGAAGTTACAAGAGAAGGCAACTCAAGTTGCGCCTGAAGTAGCGGGACGTTCACGAGAACCCAACATTGAATCGGATGAACAAGCGGCTGTTTCGGTTCAGGATAATGCAGAAAAAGGTGTCGTTGCACAGGAAGAGTTGGAAAAAAAAGCAGTTCAGCAGAATATCGAAATGCAAGCCGCAGAACCGGCGCAAGAAATCCAAATGAAAATGACTCAGCCGTTACAGCAATTGCAAAAAATGAAAAACACTACAGAAAAATTTCCTCTGACAGAATTCGCCGCAGAGCCACAAAAAGTAAAGGGTGGTAGGAGCCGGGACAGTATCAGAATTGCCGACTCTCTCAGAATAGATTCGATTCAAAAAGCTTTGCAAAAGAAACTTCTTCAGCAAAAACAGAAAATTAAACCGGAGTAATCCGCTCCTTC
Source organism: Ignavibacteriota bacterium (assembly GCA_016212665.1). Lineage (NCBI taxonomy): Bacteria > Pseudomonadati > Ignavibacteriota > Ignavibacteriota bacterium. The sequence continues at coordinate 19,325 of JACREZ010000013.1, read as the reverse complement.
ATTTGACACCATAATTTTTCGGTGAATGTGCTTGGTTCATTCAACTTTTCTTTGTATGATTGTGCTGTTTTTAGGGACTTCTCTATAATTTTATTTATTAACATGGGATAGATATGAGACGCATCGTTTATTCTTTCAGTATTCTTTTCATCTACATTTCGTTTGTTCACACTCAACAAACTTCGTGGCAGCCGGTGAGTCCGTTGCCGCAAGGAAATGTTCTCAACGAAATTTCTGTTGTAAATCAGGACACGCTTTTCGCGTGCGGATTGATGGGGACATTCATGAGTTCGGTCAACGGAGGACAGACATGGAACGTAGATATTAATCTGAATGGCTCTACGGAAGAATTCCACGCAATTCATTTTTTTACCGGAACCCTCGGTTGGGTTGCGGGTGAAAACGGTGTGATGTTGAAAACGACCAACGGAGGTGTCAGTTGGATTCGACAACAATTGCCAACTGCCGCGTTTATTTACTCTGTCAATTTTATTTCTTCAACAACGGGTTGGGCGTGTGGAGAATATGGAACAATTATCAAAACAACCGATGGTGGAACAACGTGGACTCCTCAGACGACTTCTACCAACGCGCTACTCTGGACAATTCAATTTCTCAATTCATCGACGGGATTTGCGGTTGGTTCCGGCGGGAAAATTTTAAAGACGACCAACGGGGGAACAACATGGCAAAGTCTTACTTCTCCCACAACACGATTTTTGTATGGAATGAGTTTCACCTCAACATCAACGGGAATTATTTCCGGTGATTACGGCTTGGTATATAAAACGAACGATGGAGGCGCTTCGTGGTTGCCCGTTGAAAATTTAGGATTCGGAACATTGTGGGGAGTTCACTTTGTCACTTCGACCGTTGCTTATATTGCCGGTTCATTTGGCATGGTGTTGAAATCAACCGATGCCGGTTCAACATGGGAATTATTTGAAAATGTTGATACGTACAAGGATTTTTTCCACGTCAGATTTTCCAGCGCGACCAATGGTTGGGCGATGGGTGATTTCGGTACAATTTTCAAAACAACAAATGGCGGCTCAACATGGATTCACCTTTCCACAGAGCCGAAAACAGAGATGTCTCAAACATATTTTGCCAGCACAAAAGTTGGTTACTCGGTCGGTGAAGAAGGCGCTTGCTTGAAAACAACAGACGGCGGATATAGTTGGAGAAAGTTAGACCTCGGATATTATCTTTGGATGTACGGTGTCATGTTTGTGAATGAAAACACCGGCTGGGTTGTCGGTGATAGCGGACTTATCCTCAAAACCGGAAACGGTGTAAATTTTTCCCGACAAACTTCCGGCTTGGAGGAAGATATGTTGCCGTTGTACTCAGTCTATTTTGTTGATGGAACGTATGGCTGGGCTTGCGGAAGTACATTCGGAATAATTTTAAGAACGACGAATGGCGGGCTAGTCTGGCAACATGAAACAACCGATGTCGGTTCTGATTTGCAAAAAATTAAATTCTTTAATAGGAGTATTGGCTGGACTGTCGGTACCGACGGAACGATTATGAAAACAATTGATGGAGGAGACAACTGGACTCTTCAGGAATCTGGCGTGAACTTCCCCTTGTATTCAATTGATATTGTTGACCAGAATACTGTTTTTGTTTCGGGTGATTTCGGGGTGATACTACGAACGAATGATGGTGGCGCTACCTGGCATCAAATGCAAGTTACGGATGGTACAACATCAGAGTTGCTGTACGATATTGCAATGTATAACAATGGAGTGAATGGTTGGGCGGTTGGAGATTACGGTGTTATTCTTGCTTCGACTGATGCAGGGACGACATGGAAACTACAATCATCCGGCACACAGAATACACTGTTCAATGTGCAGGTTATTCCCACAACGACCGGAGCATTGCTTTTCGCCGCCGGACAAGGAAATACCATTCTTTCTTCAGCGTTATCTCCACTCTCGTTACGGAAGTGGACGGGTAGTAGGGATTCTCTCTGGGACAATGAACTCAACTGGCAGCCGACAGGAGTTCCGGAGTTTGCAGACAGCGTTTATATTCCCGCCGCAACCAGAAGGGCAACGTTACGACATACGGCTCAACGGATAAACATTGCTTCACTGAATGTTGGAACCGGAGGACAATTGGTTCTTGGTTCTGGAATTTCCGAGTTGATTGTTTCAAATGGAATTATTCTCGACGGACGATTCGAAGTTGATGCGGCTTCGAAAACGGATATTATCTCCGGCGGCGGATTTATCATCAATACAAATGGCGAATTGAATCAGGCTAACTCTACCTTGACATTAAATGGAGGAGGAACTATAAAGGGAACGTTTAGCCATATAACCTTAACGGAAAGTTCGAAAGTCAGCACGAGCGGGAATGTGTATATCAATAAATATTTATCGCTGAATGCGCCTCTCAACGTTCGTGGCAACGATACAATTTCGATTGTTACGACAGATACCGCGGCAATTTTCGGTAACGGATATTTCAACGGCGGAACTGTGAAGCGAGCGATTGCTTCCGGTTCGACCTCAACCTATCGGTTTGAAAGTCCTGTAACGACAGTGAGATTTTATCCGGGTGGAACAACGCCCACTCATGTGCTTTTAACTTCGTTCCCGAATTTTTATTCTCCATTAATGCCCGATTCGATATATGTCAGACGATATTATGTCGGAACGGCGGTCGGTGGAAGTAACTACAAAGCAACTGTCTTTCTCCGCTATGCCGAGGAAGAATCATACATGTCACCGTACGAGGTTGCGTTCTTCAAAGACTCAAGTAACCTTCTCATCAACTTAGGTAATTCGGATTTTATTGATGAAGAGTATATGGCGACCGGACTTGATTCAGTGAAAGAGTTTATGACATGGTATTTGGGAGATGCTTCCCATTTTCCGAAACACCCGCAGGAATTTGTCGCGAATTTCACTGTGACGGATAATGGAGCCGAAACTTCGGCACTCTCATTCGGTGCCTTGAAAGCCGCGACGACAGGGTTAGACCCTTCACTTGGTGAAATTCAACTTGGTGTAACACCACCGGCAGGAACATTTGACGCCCGGTGGATTTTGCCATCCGCAATTCCGACGGCAATTGATTATCGTCCGTTCACAGAAAATACAAACACAGTCAACACATACACATGCACGTTTCAACCCGGCACAGGCGGTTACCCGATTCAGTTACAATGGAATCTTCAATCGAAAGCAGATGGTATGTTGTTCCTTATTGATTCGGCAACGGGAGGAACGAAACTTCATATCAATATGAAAACGCAATCGTCGGTAACGATAACTGACCCGACAATCAAGAGTGTGCAACTGGTACAGAAGATTCCGTTTTACATCAATATATTGCAAAATTGGAATATTGTTTCGCTCCCGCTCAATGCAACAACAAGTTCTTTGAAGACTTATATCTACCGGAATGCAGTTTCTACGGCATTCGGGTACAAGAACGGATACTTCGCGGCGGAGACATTGAAAAACAGTTTGGGGTACTGGCTGAAGTTCTATCGTGCTGAGAAAGTAGGATTGGAAGGGACTGTTCGTACAGTGGACACATTTACCGTTGCAACAGGATGGAATATGGTCGGTTCTATCTCATCGGCGGTTGCTCCTTCCGGAATCTCATCGAATCCGCCGGGTATTGTGTCAGGTGCATATTACGGGTACGCGGGCGGGTATTCCCCGACCGATTCCATCAGACCGGGGAAAGGATATTGGGTGAAGACGACTCAGGCAGGGAAATTATTTGTGACGGCTTCTGGATTTGCAAAACAGGAAAACGCCTTTGAACTTCCTGACGTTCACCAATTCAATAAACTCATGATTCGCGACAGAAAAGGGGGAGAGCAAATATTGTATCTTGCCAACGAATCTTCACTAACGCGCTCAATTTCGGAATTTGAATTGCCCCCCGTTCCTCCGACTGATGCGTTCGATGCACGGTTTACTTCAAACTCATTTGTTGAATTGCTATCCGGCAAACAAACAACGAGCAAGAAACTTATTATTCAATCAAGCGCTTATCCTGTAACAATTCAGTGCGAGGGAGTCGGGAATGAAATTCAGTTTATAACTATTTCCGATGCGGAACGAGGAACACGGCTCGGCACAATCATGGCGGATGGAAAGTCCTCGCTGAGGATTGATAATCCTGCAATTACAAAAGTGGAATTGACAATGCAATCCGGCGCAGAACTTCCGAAAGTATTTTCGCTTGAACAGAATTATCCGAACCCGTTTAATCCGTCAACAACAGTTCAGTTTAATCTTCCCGAGCCAGTGACGGTGACGTTGCAAATCTATAATGTCCTTGGACAGGAAGTTGCAACATTATTAAACAACACACTCTACGAACCCGGCAGTTATGTTACAACATGGAACGCCGGCAACTTCGGTTCGGGAATGTATTTCTACCGCCTCACCGCACGGAAGCAAACCAACGGTGAAGTGATGTTTCAGGATGTGAAGAAGTTGTTGTTGGTGAAATGATGATTCATGCCAACAATGCCATGTCTTCGATTAGTGATTTTTACTAACGAGTAAAATTTTGATAGTAGCATACATTGTTTATGTTTGACTGGCAGGTTGGTGTCAAATGTTGAAAATTGAATGTTGTCCATGATTTTATCCTTGGTAACTCAAGCGAACAGATAGAGAAACGAAAAGGTTGGGAAGTGAATTTCATAGAATTCTTTTTGTACCGGGGCGGGCGCATTGTTGACCCCTTGGGAAGGAAGGACTTAACCACCGAAGGATATGGATTCAGACTGAAAGGAGCGTACAGGTTGTTTGAACTACTTGTGACCGGTAAGATTGATGACCCGTCTTACAAATGGTTTTCCGACCACGTGGACTTTATGTATAATTTCAGTGTCGGTTCATCTGATTCAGACATAAACGAAGAACACCGATATCAGGACTTTCTCTTGGTTATTAAGAATTAGCGGCACGGTATGGCTGAAGTACAAAAAGGCAGGCGGGTAGGAATCGCTGTCTTGGGGTACTTTTTTCATTTTCTTCATAAATAGACTACTTTGGGCAGTTGTGGCTTCCACAAAACGGTTGTGGAGTTCTACGGACGGGTTGTGGAACTTCTCCGAACAGTCGAGGGACTTTTCGACTCAATCCGGGGACTCGCGGAAGCAGTCGTGGGACTTCTCGCCCGAATCCGGGGACTCGCGGAAACAGTCGTGGGACTTCTCGCCCGAATCCAGGGACTCGCGGAAACAGTCGTGGGACTTCTCGGCTGAATCCGGGGACTCGCGGAAGCAGTCGTGGGAGTTCTCGCCCGAATCCGGGGACTCGCGGAAACAGTCGAGGGACTTCTCGCCCGAATTCGGGGACTCGCGGAAACAGTCGTGGGAACTCTCGCCCGGATTGCCGGACGTGAGATTTGATGTGTGGTATCTTCGTCTCATTCGTTTCGGTTCAGCAATCAACACACTCCTTCTGGACGGTCAATGGTCGGATGAAATCCGCGTGATGGCGAAAATCTTGTAATCGGCAAGAGATGTGGGGAGGGTGGACTCCCTCTTTTCTTTCTGTTTGCAGATGGGGCAGAAGGAGTCCACCTGCCTCATCGAAGTGTACAGGTTTGAAGATGTTTATCGTTTCTATCGAAAAGGTGGACTCCATCTTTTCCAATATTAATCTCAACTCTCAAGACTACCTACACTATTTTCCACCGCTTCCAATATCTCGCACGACTTCACCACCTCTTTCATCTTCGTATGGTCGGGGTAGAGCGGTCGGTCAACATCGAGATGCTCGACATGGTTGCGGATAATTTGCTTCGCGGTGGAAACGCCTTTGCCGGGAGTGAACTCGCGGAAATCGAGCGCTTGCGCCGCCGCCATAAATTCAATGCCGAGAACTCCGTATGCGTTATCAAGAATTTGTCCGTTCTTGATTGCTGTATTCATTCCCATCGAAACAAAATCTTCCTGGTCTGCGGCGGCGGGAATAGAAGCGATGGATGCGGGAGCGGAGAGAATGCGTTGTTCAACGATGAGCGAATCCGCGGTGTATTGACTTAACATCAAACCGGAAAACATTCCAGCCCCTTTGGTAAGGAACGCGGGAAGTCCGACACTGAGCGCGGGATTGAGCAAACGATTTAATCTTCGTTCGGAGAGAACACTCACCATTGTAATTGCCATACTTGCCATATCCATCGGAAGAGAGACAGGCGTCCCCTGAAAGTTCGCTCCTGTTAATGTCAGTTTGTCTTCGGGAATGAAAATGGGATTATCGCCGACGCCGTTGAGTTCAATCTCAACCTGCTTTCGAGCAAATGCAATTGCATCATGCGCCGCGCCGATGACTTGCGGAGTCGAACGCATCGAATACGCATCCTGCACTTTTGTTTTCATCTTGCCGGAAAGTAAATCGCTTCCTTTGATGCACGCGATAATCGCTTTCGCGCTTCGGACTGCGCCGGGGAATCCACGGAGTTCATGAAGCCGGACGTCGTACGGTTTCATATTCGCATACAATGCTTCAAGGGACATCGCCGCGGCAATCTCCGCTTGTTTCAGCCAACGATTCATGTCGTACAAATGAATCGCGCTCATGGCGGTGAGCAGGTTCGAGCCGTTAATCGTTGCAAGTCCATCCCGTGCATGAAGTCCGGGAACAGGAATTCCTGCACGTTCGAGAGCGATTTTGCCGGGAAGTCGTTCGCCGTTATACCACGCTTCGCCTTCGCCCATCATCAACAAAGCGATTTGCGACATGGGAGCTAAATCTCCGCACGCACCGACAGAACCTTTCTGACACACAACGGGCGTGACACCCTTGTTCAGCATTGCAATAAGTGTGAGTGTGATTTCGGGACGACACGCAGAGTTTCCGTGTGCATGGACATTGATTCTTCCTGCCATCGCGCCGCGTACATATTCAATCGGCGCGGGGTCGCCGATACCGGCCGCGTGGTTGTAAATCAGATACTTCTGAAATTCTTTTACCTGCTCGTCGTTGAGAACAATTTCGGAGAACTCGCCGATGCCGGTGTTTGTGCCGTACATGATTTCATGCGCCTGAATTTTTTCTTCAAGCATTGCGCGGCATGTTTTGATTCGTGTCAGCGCGTCAGGATGAAGTTCAACTTGTTCGTTGTGTCGTGCTATGCGAACAAGTTTTTCAATTGTTAGACCGGAGCCATCTAAGGTTATGGACATTTCAATTTTCTACTTTCGTTGTTAATGAAGGGGATTTTATAAACCGCAAAGAGCCCAAAGAAGACGCTAAGTGCACAAGGGATTTCCCTTAAATTCAATATTGGACGATAACTTTTTGTAAGCCAAATGTATCGGGGATGCGTACCCAGAGAATTTTTTGTGAAGAATTGTAAGCCCACGTAAGCGCCGTCGTTGGTTCGATTTCTTTTGAGGAAAATTGTAGTTCATCACGGTCAAGGAAAACCGTCGTTGGTTTCTTTGATTGTGCATTGAACTTCATGACGATTGTACGCATCGGTGGTTTGTAGTCACCTTTTGGTTGGGTAAGAGCAACTTTCATGTTCTCTTTCGTTTGGCTAAACGTTGCTTCCCGGGTGAAATATTTTCCTTGTTGATAATCGAGACTGATACCATCATCTTCATACCACTCAGTCTCGGCAATGGCAGCAGGAAATATTTCTAAGGTCAACGGGTCAATCGGTTCCTGGTCAGTGTATTGAACGACTTGCTGTGTCGGAATAATCGAGCCGGCTTTCACAAACAACGGAAGTCTGTCGAGTGGTGCATCAACAGTGATGTCTTTCCCGCCGGAAATTTTTTCGTTCGACCAGTAATCGTACCATTCGCCTGCGGGAAGATAGACGCCTCGCTTTGTTGCCCGTTCTTCAATAACAGGAGCGACGAGAAGTGCATCACCGAACATAAACAAATCATCTTTCCAGAGCGTGTTTCCGTCTTCGGGGTAATCATACACGAGCGGACGCATGAGCGGTGTGCCGTCAGTCGCGGCGTTGTAAAATTGTGTGTAGATGTAGGGTAAAAATTTGTACCGCATCTCGATTGACTTTTTATTGATTGCTTCAACCTCCGGTCCGAATTCCCACGGCTCTTTGTTCATTGCATCAATAACAGAATGAGCGCGCATGAGCGGTGTGAACACGCCAAGTTGCATCCAGCGAGCAAACAATTCTCCGCTCGGATTTCCGACGAAGCCGCCGATATCGGTCCCGATAAATGGCTGCCCGGAAATGCTGAGACCGAGGCACATCGGAATTGCCATTTCAAGATGGTCCCAGTTGCTGATGTTGTCGCCCGTCCAAATTGAAGAGTAGCGTTGAACGCCAGCGTACCCTGCGCGGGTAAGAACAAAGGGGCGTTCATTCGGTTTGAGTTTGAGCAAGCCTTCGTACGTTCCGCGTGCCATCTGCATTCCGTACACGTTATGATTTTTCCGGTGGTCGGACGGAGTGCCGTTCGCATCGTGCATCACTTCAAGTGCAAATGTTTTATTGGGTGAATCAAACACAGATGGCTCGTTCATGTCGTTCCAAAATCCTTTGATACCAACATCAACTAAACTTTTGTAGAGTGAACCCCACCAATCACGCGAATCTTGTTTCGTGAAATCAGGAAAGACACATGCGCCTGGCCACACTGTTCCGACAAACGGTTTGCCGTCGGGATATTTTGCAAAGTGATTTCCTTTCATTCCCTCATCATACACCCAATAGCCTTCTTCTTTTTTGATTCCCGGGTCAACGATGGTAACGATTTTGAAACCATCTTTCGCAAGGTCAGTAGTCATTTGTTTCGGATTTGGAAAACGAGTGTTATCCCACGTAAAGCATTTGTATGCATCCATGTAGTGAATATCGAGATAGATGACATCGCACGGAATTTTCCGGTCGCGGAAATTTTTTGCAATCTCACGCACACGAGTTTCGGGATAGTAACTCCAGCGACATTGCTGAAAGCCGATTGACCATTTCGGCGGCATCGGCATGGTCCCGGTGAGCGCGTTGAATTTTTGCAAAACGTCTTTAGGTTTCGGTCCATAGATGAAGTAGTAATTCATTTCTCCATCAACCGCGCCGAACGAATATTGGTCGGGATGTTCTTTTCCGAAATTGAAATAGGAACGATACGTATTATCAAAGAAAATTCCGTACGCGTTTCCCTTTTTGATTCCGTAGAAGAACGGAATTGTTTGATAGAGCGGGTCGGTGTCTGCTTTGTATGCGGGAATGTCGGAGTTCCAGTTCGCATACGATTTTCCTTTCCGGTCGAGCGAGCCGGATTTTTCTCCCAGTCCAAAATAAAATTCATCCTGCGGCATCACTTTCCAAACAGCGATTTCATTTCCTGAGCGAGCCATTCCTTTCTTCGGGTCATCCTGATTGATGAGGCTATCTTTTTTATCGTAGATGGAGAGACGAAACGGGTTGTGGTCAACTCTCAGTTCAAGAAGAGAAGTGGAGAGTACTGTTTTCTCTTCGAACCTCTCGAACTTGAAGTTCTTTCCACCGATATTCATGTTCACGACTGCCCAAGAAAAATCTGTTGCATTGGAATATTCAACCGGATAATATCGAACTCTAATGACTTCCGGTGCGAGGATGGAAATATCAACCTGTTCTCCTTCTAAGGAAAATGTCGCGCCGTTGTCTGTTTGAGTTGCCTCAAGAACGTTGCTGATGGATTTCCATTGAGAGGAAGTAATGCAAAATGAAAAAGGAAAAAAAGGAGAAGGAGTCGAGGTTTAGTAAGCATGGAAATCTGATTATTCAAAATTAAATAAACCGCAGAGACGCGCAGAGTGATTTAAGAGGAGATTACAAAAGTGATTCACCTGTTGTCTTGTCGAAGAAGTGGAGTTTGGACGTATCGAAGTAGAGTTGAAATTCTTTGCCGGCTATCGGATGAATGTCGGATGGAATTCTGGAGACGTATTGCTCAGGGGATTTTCCTATTTTGAAATAGAGGAAAATTTCATTCCCGACCGGTTCGGTGACATCGAGTTGCGCGGTGAGTGCGTGACTCGAATCGTTCTGTGATTTCGCATAGATGGATTCGGGACGGATACCGAGAGTAATCTCTTTATTCGCAAGCGATGATAATTTTTCTTTTGAGGAAGTCAAGGGAAGTGTCAGCGAGCCGGATGAATCTTTGAATGTAAATCCGTTTGTGTTGGTGATTGTCCCTTCGATGAAATTCATCGTCGGGCTGCCGATGAATCCGGCGACGAATTTGTTTGCAGGTTTGTGGTAAATGTCTAACGGCGAATCAATCTGCTGAACGATGCCGCCTTTCATCACGACAATTCTATCGCCGAGCGACATCGCTTCGATTTGGTCATGTGTAACATAAATCATCGTGGTTTGCAGTTGTTTGTGAAGGCGGGAAATTTCGGTTCGCATCTGCACGCGTAAATTTGCATCAAGGTTGCTAAGAGGTTCATCAAACAAAAATACTTTGGGATTACGAACGATTGCGCGACCGAGCGCCACGCGTTGCCGCTGACCTCCGGAAAGCGCCTTCGGTTTTCGTTCAAGATATTCTCCGATTCCTAAAATCTGAGCGGCATTCCGAACTCGTGTGTCAATATCAGACTTGTCATGTTTTCGGATTTTCAATCCGAACGCAAGATTTTCATAGACGCTCATGTGCGGATAGAGTGCGTAGTTTTGGAAAACCATTGCTATGTCCCGGTCTTTCGGCACTACATCATTGACGACCTTTTCATCAATAAAAATTTTTCCTTCGGAAATTTCTTCCAAACCGGCAACCATTCGAAGTGTCGTTGACTTTCCGCAACCAGATGGACCGACGAGTACGATAAACTCTTTGTCTTCAATAGTAAATGAGACATTATTCACCGCGATGTTTTTGTTGTCGTACTTTTTGTAAACGTTTTCAAGCCGAACACTTGCCATGAGAATTTTCCAAATTGAAAAGTGAGTATAATGAACGGGACGAATATACGGAGACTCGGCTCGAAACTCAAATAATGTTCTCGTGATGGTTTCAGGTAGCAGGTTGCGGTTTGGGAGAAGAGCTATGTGTATTTTTCCGTTTTCAATGTTTGATTATGGTGAAAAAAAATCGTAAGTTTGCCACGACCATTTACCTGATGTTTCATCAGTCCATCTTAATTTATGTAATGTTGTTACAACGCGCTTTACATTTCGATTCAGTTTCACTTCTTAATAAGGCTGTGCAATGAAGATTGCTCGACTCCTTTTTGTATTTCTTTTCTGTTTCTCTCACATTCTTTTTGCCGGGAACACCGGGAAAATATCCGGTAAAGTTACCGACGCGAAAAATTCTGAAGGACTCATGGGTGTGAATATCCATGTTGTCGGAACAGCATTTGGTGCAGTAACGGATTTTGAGGGGAATTATTCCATCATCGGTGTACCGCCCGCAACATACACGCTGAAGGCATCGCTCATCGGCTACAATTCCGTCAGTGTTACCAATGTTGGCGTTAACATAGACCTGACAACGAAACAGGATTTCCAATTAACAGAAACAACCGTTGAAGTAAAAGAGATGGTCATTGTTGCAGAAAAGCCGATGGTGCAACACGATATAACCGCTTCAACATCAATCGTGAGTAAAGAACTGATTTCAAATCTTGCCGTAACGGAAATGCGCGATGTTATTCAGTTACAAGCAGGAATAGTTTCTCAAGGCGGTGACTTGCATTTACGCGGTGGAAGAAAAGGACAAATCGCTTACCAGATTGATGGCGTTCCGGTTTCCGATGCTTACGATGGAAGCAACACCGTGGAGTTGGGAGCGAATGCAATTCAGGAATTACAGGTTGTCAGTGGCGCATTCAATGCGGAGTATGGGCAGGCGATGTCAGGAATAGTCAACATTGTAACGAAAGATGGCGGAGATAAAATTTCCGGTAATGTGCAGATGTATTCAGGAAGTTATTTGTCAGAACGGGATAATATTTTCTGGAACCTGAAAAATTATCGTCCGCTCTCTGTGAAGAATGTTGATGTCAGTTTAAGCGGTCCGCTTATCTCAGATAAGTTATATTTTTATGCAAACGCGAGGTATTTCGGTAGCGATGGTTTTCATTGGGGGAAGCGAGTTTTTAATCTTAATGATTATTCATTTGAAGACGCGAGTAGTTCAGAGTTAAATTTTATCATTCGGAAAACCGGTAATGATGAATATGTTTCTCTCAATCCAAATAAGAAAAATTTCCTACAGAGTAAACTAGCATATCGTCTCCTCTCGAATTTAAAAGTCTCTTACAATTATATTTATGATTACCAAGAGTATAGAGATTTTGATTTTAGTGTTCGTATGACCCCCGATAATAATTTAGAGCGATTTCGTTTCACACATTCAAATATTGTAACAATCAACCACGCGTTATCGTCATCAAGTTTTTATAATGTAAGTCTTTCTTATCTCTTCAAAAATTATCGTCATTATTTATTTGAAGATATTAACACGGGGAATCCTTTCATGCCGACATTGTATGTTGACCATCGAAACAACCAAAATCCTCCATACACGCTTGGAATCGGTGGAACGAAGCACGAGCGGTTCCAGAGGAACACCGGAACGATGGGAGTGAAATTGGATTGGATGAATCAGTTCACAAAAGAAATCGCGGTTCAATTTGGCGGCGATTTCAAACGACACAGATTGTTCTACCAGAATATCAATCTTGTACCGAAACTTGATTCGGCAGGTTTGGAAGTATTTCCATACGACGTGATGGTCGCTCCAATATCCAGCCAAAGTTATGATGAATATTTGCATGAGCCGACGGAAGGCGCGTTATATTTTCAGACAAAAATTGAAGCATTCAACTTGATATTGAATGCCGGTTTCCGTTTCGATTACTTCAATCCAGATGGTGTTGTGCTGAACGATGAACATTCAGACCCGAATGACCCACTCTACTATCAATACACCGTTGATGACCCGAATATCAATAGCCCGTTAAAACCGGATAATAGATTTTTTGATTACAATGGAGATGGTGTTCAGGATACTGCCGCGGGAGAGCGAACAAAAACTGTAGCAGACCGTTTAGAATACTGGTATAAAAAAGCAAAGAGCAAGACACAAATCAGCCCGCGCTTCGGACTTGCATTCCCCATCAGCGCTGATGGCGTAATTCACTTTTCCTTCGGACATTTCTTCCAACTCCCTTCGTATGAATTGATGTACGCCAATCCTGAATTTGAAATCGGAACCGGTTCTGGAATTCAAGGATTGTTTGGCAACACTGATTTGGAACCACAAAAAACAGTAAAGGGAGAAATCGGCTTGAAACAACAATTGACCGAAGAGATTGCGGCTGATGTAACAATGTTCTTTGAAGATTTCAGAAATCTTGTCGGGACGCAAACAGCGGACGTTGTTGTGTTTGGAAGAGACAGAAGTTACAGAAAGTATGTGAACACGGACTTTGGATTTACCAAGGGAGTTGTTTTGAAACTAGAAAAACGTTTCTCCGATGGAATCGCGGCAAATCTTGATTACACATATTCAATGACAAAATATAATGCAAGCGACCCGGCAGATTCGAGAAATGCTATCTTTGGCGGGAAGCAACCCCAAACCTATCTCGCCCCTGCTGATTGGGACCAGACGCATACACTTAATGTTGTTGTTGCGTATTCTCAACCGCAAAACTGGGGATTGTCTGTTATTACGAATTTCTCAACAGGCACTCCGTATTCACCAACCAACAATAAGAACAGCGCTGTCAAAGAAAATGTATATCCATATAATAGTGAATATAAACCCAACATTTTTAATGTTGATTTACGCGTGAACAAGGATTTTCATTTGGGCAGTTCGACCCTTTCGTTCTACATGCGTGTCTTTAATTTACTTGATTTAGATAATGCCCGCTCAGTGAACGCGAATTCCGGTGACCCGTACTTCAACTTTGACAGACTGGAGGCTGAAGAAAACATTAGGACGTATAATTTCAAATATTATAACACGCTTGATGATTACTACATCAATCCCGGAAACTTCTCTGAACCGAGAAGAATCGAACTTGGCACTTCGTTTACTTTTTAATTTTGATTTGATATGAACATGAAACGATTTTACGTACCGCTTGTAATTATCCTGACAGGATTATTTGTTGCAAGTTCTTTTTCACAACCGTTTTCTGATCCAACGTTACGGCGGCTGGGGTACCATACAGGAAACCGTATCGGGGTTTCATTTTACAACGATGGTCAGGTTGCAGGATTTAATACCGGACTTGATATTCGTGGTGAGTGGCCTCTTGGTTCGGGAGAGAACTATATCGGAGATTGTATCCCGCTCGTTGGTGTTGAGTTTGTAGATGCTCGTGGCGAAACACTTCATTCGGTAACAATTTCCCGTGGTCCGAGAAACAATCAATCAAACGAAAAACATCCGGTCTATGGATATTTTTGGGGATGGAATCCACGTCCGGGTTACTTGAATCCGAACGCGCAGGCAATCGCCATGAGTCACATGCCCAATACATGGCCCATCGAAGGATGGTTCGACCAGCCAGATTGGAAAGACCCGAACGGAGTAACGCAGTGGAACGGATATTTTGGTCGCGGGATTACTAATGCAGACCAGGAAAGTTATTTTGTTGCCGATGACCAATGGGATGACGAATTCAATTCGTATTACAGACCGGACACCGCGAATCTTTCAAGAAACGGAATGGGATTAAAGATGAACGTGCGCGGCTTTCAGTGGTCAAGTTTTCTCGCGGAAGATTGTTTATTCTGGCTCTATGATATTACGAACGAAGGAACGAATACATATCGCAAGTCAGTTTTCGGAACGGTCGTCGGGACACTTGCAGGGGGTGATGGAGATAGTCAGGACGACCTTGGATTTTTTGATGTGAACGATGCTATCACATACTCATGGGACAGTGATGGCAAAGGAAACAAAGGACAGAAAGTCGGTTACGTTGCCTACGCCTTTTTGGAATCACCCGGAAATCCATACGATGGAATTGATAACGATGGCGATTCTCCCGACCCGAACTCTCCGATGTTTGTCATTACTGATTTCGATTCAACAATATATTCAGTTGGAAGCAAAGTTGTTTTAATTGACCCGACGACCTATGTTCGAACAATTCATACAGTTTCAGCGGCGGTTGAAACAGTCTATTCGTTGGGTGTTCAGTTTATCATCAAGCCGGGAAAAGGATTTCGCGAAGGACATATTGCTTCGATTATCAACGGTGTTTCAACTCCGCATCCGTCGGCCTATGATGGATTAGATAATGATTTGGATGGAGTAGTTGATGAAAACCAGGCAATTCATTATGAAACGAGAATCAGGAGAAATCAACCGGCAGTTAAATATAAGAACTTCCGAACTGGCGCCGGTGTGAGTGACCCGTTAATTGACGAGCAACGCGATAATGATAAAGGAACGATGGCGTTGAATTGGGTTCGTTATCCCGACGGTACAACAGCGCAAATCATGCATTGGTCAGGCGACGAAGATGGTGATTGGGATGCCGCGAATGATGATGTCGGTTCGGATGGAGTTGGTCCGTTAGACAACGATTATTTCGGGCCAGACTTAGACGGGACGGAAGGGAATGGAGTTCCCGACCAAGGCGAACCAAACTTCGGAAAAACCGACCCTGATGAATCCGACCAAATCGGGTTGACGAGTTTTAACTTCTTCAACATCTCCGCTTCACCCGATATGGCGAATGATTTGATTCTTTGGGATAGAATGAAACCCGGGCGGTTTGACGTAATTCCACAACAACCGCAAGATGGTGATTTCATCTATGCTTCGGGATATTTCCCGATGCGTCCGAAACAGGTTGAGAGATTTTCTGTCGCGTTACTTTTCGGAGCGGATTATGAAGATGTTGTAAGAAACAAGAAAATTGTTCAACAAATTTATAATGCCGGTTACAAGTTTCCACAACCGCCGCGCAAGCCGAAAATCAATCTCACGGAACAAAACGGGAAAGTGGTTATTTATTGGGATGGCAGGCTAACAGAAAACTCCCGTGACTTCATCACGAAGAAAAAAGATTTTCAGGGCTATAAAATTTACCGCGCGACGGATGTTGGTTTCAGGGATGCACGGCAAATTACCGATGCGAAAGGTGTTCTTGCCTTCGATAAACCAATTGCACAGTTCGACTTAAAAGATACAATTTCAGGATACTTCGCACCATCAGCCGAGTTGCTGGCGCAGGTTGGTGGTACAACGTATTGGCTTGGAAGCAACACGGGAATTATGAATAAATTTGTTGACTCGACAGTTGTTCCGGGGCAGAGATATTTTTACGCGGTCGTTTCGTACGATGGCGGAGATTCCAAACTCAACATTTTCCCGTCTGAAAATTCAAAGTTTATTTTCCAGACGAACACGGGAGAAATCCTTAACGATGATAACACTGGCTACATAACTCCCGGCGCACCGCCAATTGGTTATGTTGAAGCGAAGCCATCCAATTTGACAAAGGCAGATGGGTTCCGTGCAACTGGGAACGCGTGGGTGGAAATTGTAGATGACAAAAAAGTTATAGATGGGAAAAAATACCAAATAGTATTTCAAGATTCAGGTGTACAACACTATACTTTAAATTGGTCGTTAGTTGACAACACAACACCCGATACAGTACTCATCAACTCAACAGGAGAAACAAAAATTGTTTCACCCGGAGATTCAGTAACAGTTCCGGTTAACGATACTATTACGATAAATGGAGAGTCTTATTTTTCTACTGCATCAACATTTACTGCAGGATATGATACATTGATTGCACACGATACAACATACTCTGGAAATACTCTGATTAAAGATGGCTTTAAAGTGCAGATGATGAATGACAAAGAAATCATTAAAGACACCCTCAAATCAAAATTTGAAGGGGCATTATTAACTGATTTTCAACAGTATACATTTGCTCCATTCTTTTGGGCAGAGACAGGCCGGGCTAGCACCTATAATGGACGTCGTGTACCTTACAATTACCAATTCGAATTTTACAACACAATCGTAGATACCTCTGTAGCAGATACCCTTTATCCGAATACATCCACAAACAGAAAGCCTGCGATACCTATTACATTCAAAGTGAAAAATCTGACTACAGGTAATTACATTGATGTCGTTTATTTCACAACCGGCTCAATCAGTGTCATCCATAATATCTGGTTTAAAGAAGTTATTAATGGGAAAAAATATCGTACATGGCGTGTTAATTTTAATTACAAATCAGTTGTCCCCATCGAACAAACAGGTACGTTGAGTATCTATACTTTGAAGCCTTTCAGTACGTATGATTCATACACCTTTACAATGGTCGGTCCACACATTGATAAACCGAAAGCCGCAACGTTGTTAGACGAGATTAAAGTAGTCCCGAATCCGTATGTGGTGATGCATGATTTGGAACCAAGGTTGCTTTCACTCCAACAAAGCGGCCGTGGTGAACGATTCATCAGGTTCACACATGTTCCTCCGGGTTCTACAATTTCCATCTTCACCGTACGAGGTGAATTGGTCAGAAAATTGACACACGATTATCTCTCGGTTGGTGATGTGAAATGGAATTTACGCACGGAAGAAAATTTAGATGCGGCGTATGGTGTCTACATTTTCGTCGTGGAAGCGCCCGAAATTGGGACGAAGACGGGTAAGTTTGCGTTGATAAAATAATGTGAGGAACCGAAATGAACAATGAAATTACATCGAAAAATATACAACCCATGAAAAATATTCTTATTCTCGTATTGATATGTTCAACTATGCTTGTTGGACAAACCAAAGTAGGTTCTACTGCGGCGCCGTTTCTGAATATTGCAATCGGTCCGCGCGCTATTTCAATGGGCGGAGCGTTTGTTGCTACGGCTAATGATGCAACTTCACTTTATTGGAATTCTGCAGGCGCGGCTCGGGTGAGCGCAAATGAAGTGATGTTCTCACACACAAAATGGTTTGCCGACATCAATTATAATTGGGTAGGTGCAATGGTGACAATGGGTGATATTGGTACGGTCGGATTGAATTTAACGTACATTGATTATGGTGACATCGAAGTTACGACCATCAATGAGCAGGATGGAACTGGCGAATTTTATAGTCCGACTGATATTGCATTGGGACTTTCATACGGGTATAATCTCACCGACCGTTTTTCACTTGGTCTGACAATGAAGTACATCAATCAAAATATCTGGAATTCATCGGCAAGCGGTTTTGCTGTAGATGTTGGTACGTTGTTCATCTCGGATATTTATGGTTTGAGAATCGGCGCTTCAATTTCAAACTTCGGAACCGAAATGAAAATGAGCGGGAAAGATTTGTTGAGATTATATGATAGTAATCCTGATGTCTACGGAAACAACGACAGGAATCTTGTATCGTTGGAAACTGATTACTATCCCCTTCCTCTCATGTTCCGTGTTGGATTAGCAAAAGATTTTATGTTGAACGACATGAACCGTCTGACTGTCGCTGTTGATGCAACCCATCCGAATGACAATGCCGAGTCACTGAATCTTGGAGCAGAATATTCCTTCAACGAGAATGTTATGCTCAGAGCAGGATATAAATCCTTACTGCTTGAGAACACTGAAGAAGGATTGACGCTTGGTTTGGGATTGAAACATGAGTTTTCAACAAGTTTTATTGTCAACGTTAACTATGCGTATCAGGAATTCGGAATTTTGGATATGACGCAACACTTTTCGGTCGGAGTAAGGTTTTAATAGGAGATTTTTAATAAAATAAGTATATATTACATCAATGATATATACATAATTCAACAATTAATTACAGGGATAAAAATGAACAAATTTTTAATAATAGTTATGATGCTTGTAGTAGTGACAAGCATAACCTATGCCGGTGGTGCAACTATCAATGCAACCGCTAGCACAGGAGGAACGATTTCGCCGTCGGGAACAGTGAGTATTCCAACACCGGCCGACCAAATTTTCGTAATCACTGCGGATGCTGGTTACCACATAGATAGTGTTGTAGTTGATGGAGTAAAAACAGATTCCACGGGAAGTTATACATTTTATTCAG
The DNA here is from genome assembly GCA_016212665.1 of Ignavibacteriota bacterium. NCBI lineage: Bacteria > Pseudomonadati > Ignavibacteriota > Ignavibacteriota bacterium. The sequence goes on along the minus strand of JACREZ010000013.1, from coordinate 301 downwards.
TTGTAACTGACCACACGATTGATGCTTACTTTTCAATCAACAGCTACATATTAACTTACAATGCGGGTTCGAACGGTTCAATTACCGGAACGACACCGCAGACAGTGAATCATGGTTCAGACGGAAGCGCAGTAACAGCAGTTGCAGATACTGGTTATCACTTTGTAGATTGGAGTGATGCATCTACCGATAATCCACGGACAGATATGAACGTCCAGAGCGATATTACGGTAACCGCGAACTTTGCAATTAACACTTACACGTTGACATACAATGCGGGTTCGAACGGTTCAATTACCGG
>JACREZ010000012.1 GCA_016212665.1 Ignavibacteriota bacterium | reverse complement strand
GAGGAAGAAGTTGTAATTGATTGGGAGAATACGGTTTGAAAATTGCTGTTGGCATACCACCAATAACGATTCTGGTTCGATCTTGTTGCACTATCAATCACAATAAACAAAACAAAGGGGCTGCCCTTTTGAGACAGCCCCCACTTATTAAAAACCACTTACTTCCTCTTAAACCTTGCCTGAAAGAACCGGAGATACTTCGGTTCGTACACCATCTCCAAACCTTTAATTGAACTACGATTCTCAAACACCGCTTCAACTGCTTCTGCTGTTACGTCGCAATGTGCCTGTGTGTACACGCGGCGGGGAAATGTTAATCGTACAAGTTCGAGTTTCGGATAATAATGGTCGCCTGTTTCTTTGTTTCTTCCTGCTGAGACGATACCGCGTTCCATCGCACGAATCCCTGATTCAATATAGAGTTCTGCCGCGAGGGTTTGTGCAGGAAATTCGGTCTGTTTGAGGTGAGGGAGGAACTTCTTTGCATCAAGAAATATTGCATGACCGCCAACCGGTTGCACGAACGGAATACCGATGCTCTTTAATTTCTCACCGACATATTCCACTTGACCGATGCGCGCTCTCATGTGGTCTTCTTTGATTGCTTCTTCGATGCCGAGAGCCATTGCTTCCATGTCTCGCCCAGCAAGTCCGCCGTAGGTGTGCAGACCTTCATACACGACCACCATGTTGCGCGCTTCCTCGAAGATTTCAAAATCATTCAGTGCAAGAAATCCGCCGATGTTGACAAGCAAATCTTTTTTCGCGCTCATTGTGCATCCGTTGGTGTAACTGCACATCTCTTTGAGTATCTCCGCCATTGATTTGTTTTGATAGCCCGGCTCACGAACCTGAATAAAATATGCATTCTCCATCGCGCGCGTAGCATCGAAGAAGATTTTTATTCCGTGCTTCGAGCAGAGGGCATGAACCTGTCGCAGGTTCTCCATCGAAATCGGTTGACCGCCAGCCATGTTTACCGTTGCGGCAACACAAACGTATGGAATCTTGTTTGCTCCTACTTTCGTGATAAGCGATTCTAATTTTTGTAAATCTATATTTCCTTTGAAGGGAAAGAGATTGTCCGGGTCATGTGCTTCATCAATAATCACATCCACAAATGTTCCGCCTGCAAGTTCCTGATGCAAGCGTGTTGTGGTGAAGTACATATTGCCCGGAATGTAATCACCCTTCTTGATTAAGATTTGAGAAAGGATGTGTTCCGCGCCTCGTCCCTGGTGTGTGGGGACAAGATATTTGTAGCCGTAATATTGCTGAATCTTTTCTTCTAGGTGATAGAAGTTTTTGCTTCCTGCATACGCTTCATCACCGACCATGAGTCCAGCCCATTGAACGTCGCTCATAGCGTTCGTTCCGCTGTCGGTCAGCAAGTCAATATAGACGTCTTCAGATTTGAGGAGGAATGTGTTGTACCCGGCTTCTTCGAGAGCCCGTTGACGGTCTTCCCGTGAAGTCATTTTTAAAAGTTCAACTGCTTTTATTTTGAAGGGTTCCGCCCAAGAGCGTTTTTTAAGTTTTTCCATGTCAATTTGAGGTTAGTTGTAAAAAATGTTTTGCAAAATTACGGGAAAGTTTCATAAGGAACAAAGATTTGCTGAAGAGTAGTTGAGTATGTTAGAAGTTGAGAAGAAAAGATGTCAGGAGAAGAGGAGTGCTGGAGTTTTCGAGTAGTGGAGTTCAAACTGCAGCTATGGACCAAATCGTGATAGCTTTATAACATCACAATTCCCCCTTAGAAGGGGGACAAAGGGGGATGTAGATTCCTGTCTCGTTATACCTATTCTACCACAAACAGGCGGGGGTGAGCAACGGGAGGAGTATGAAAGTAAACAGTAGTTTGCTTATTCTATTTTCTCAAACAATACACATTCCCATCACTACTTGTGATAACAAGTTTATCTTCTGTAACAGCAGGGGTGGAAAAGATTGCCCCCAAATCATTATACATAGTCAATACTGCATCGTTTGATGTTAGGATTGAGCCGATATCATCCCGATACGTGTCATCATCCTTGAGGTAGTTGAGATGGTTCTTGGAATAGCCGTCAACGGTGAAATTCCATTTTACAGCGCCGGACTTCAAATCAAACCCGAAGAGGTTTCCCGATAATGTTCCGAAGTATCCCATCGTGGCAGTAAATGAGCAACCACCGAAGATATTAAACTTTGCATTCGCTTTCCAGATTGTTTCTCCGGTGCGAGCATCAACTGCTACAAGTTCTCTATCATCCGATGTGCCGATGTAGGCAACTGTATCAAGCACAGTGATTGGCAACGCCCAGCCTTTTGGAAATTGTTTTGTCCAATAGCAATAGCCGCCGTTTTGTTCGATGGCGTACACGTGATAATCTCTTGCGCCAATCAACACAAGATTGTTTGTTACTGCCGGATTTCCTGTTACTTCCCCCGTTGGGAAGTAACGATGCCCGACTGATTTAAATTTCCAGACTAAAGCGCCTGTATTGATATTGAGCGCATAAACATTTCCATCGAACGAGCCGGCGAAGAGTTTCCCTTGAGAGATTGCAGGTTTTGTATGCACGATGTCGCCTGTCTCGTAACTCCAGAGGAGTGTTCCGTTTTCTGTATTGAGTGCATAGATTCTTCCATCACTGCAACCGAAATAAATTGCTTTTTCATAAAGGAGTGGGGAGGAGGCATAATAATCGGCAAAGTCATACTTTCTATCGCCGATGTAGCCGGTGAAGGTTTTGAATCTCCAGAGCAATGAACCGTTTAGTTTATTCACACAATACAAATTTCCGTCACCGCTGAGAAGGAAGAGTTTTTCCTTTTCGATGCAAACGGTTGAACGGATTGGTCCGTAAGTCGGGAATTTCCATACTTCTTTTCCATCGTTGAGATTGAGTGCATACAGCGTTCCGTCGGTATTGCCGACGTACACCGTTTGCTCATTAATGACAGGGGAGCCGATAATCGGGCTGTTGGTTGGATACTTCCATGAGAGTGTTGGTTGCGTTTCAAAATCAGGAAATGAATTTGTTTGACTGACAGACCTCCCCGACATGATGAAGGCGAGAATTACAAGGAAAAAAGAAAGTTGTTTGCTCATGTATGAAATTATTTGAAATAGGTTACATCAGATACGGAAGAAGCGGAAGGAAGTTTAGCATGTTGTTGGATAGTCTTGTGAGAGGTAATGAATAGTGGAGTAATGGAGTTTTGGAGTACTGGAGTTTCGCTTGCAACATACCTTCAACTGATTACACAACTCTGTATCTCTCTTTCTAATTAATTCGGGAAAGGTTCCTCATTAAGGAATTTTGTTGATTCCAACTTCTTTCTATTTGCTTTTCTGTTCGCGGAAAATTACAATAAGCCATTCGTAATTTCAATTACAACACAAAAACATTATGCTACAAATTCTTGAAGTCGTTTGTTTGAGATTCGTTGTGTTTATTCAAGTATTAGATTCGTATTCATTTCGTAAGAGAGAATAGACATATGAATCGACAAATTTGTTAGAAACATACATGTGTTCTCGTAAAACGCCTTCATTTCTGAAGTTATTATTTTCCAAAATTTTAATGGACGGAATATTATCAATTCCTACAAGGGCTTCGATTCTATTGAGGTGTAGTTGATGGAACCCATAATGAATGATTGACTTCACTGCCTCACTCATTAATTTCTTTTGTTTAAATTCCTCATCTTCCATTACATACCCTATTTCTGCTCGATTATGTTCGACGTTCCAATTATGAAGTCCACAACGTCCAATTATTTTATTAGACTCTTTGTCTGTAAGCAGGAATAATACAAAACTTCTGTTATAGCTGGAATATCCATTTTTTTGTTTTTGTTCTTCTTTCAAATATTCGGCTTCGGAACGATGGCCCAATATTTTTTTTATTTCCGGTTTTGGGAGATTCTCAAAAATATATTTCATATCCGCAGGAGTAAGTCCTGTAAGTAATAGTCTATTTGTCTCAAGAATTTTAAGGTTCATATTTTAATCTTTTTACAATATTCATTTTGTCAATTAATTTAGGGTAGTTCTAAAAACTTCATTTGAAAATATGTAACCACGAAGAACACAAAGAAACACACAAAGTTGCACAAAGATAATAGAGTTTTTGGAACCAACCTTTACTCGGTGCAGTAGTGAAGCATATCATAACTGATTTCCCCTATAGAAGTGCCTGTCCCGAATTTATTTCAGGAGGATAAAGGGGGATGTTGATTCCTGCATTAACAAATCATTTCTACAACGCGCATAAGGAAGCGAGCAACGAGAAGAAATATTGAACAGACTGTACATCCGATTTTACTATGTGAGGGATGGAATAAGGAGTTTTGAAGTGTTAATCTTGAGTGTGTGATGTCCCATTAATTCCACAATGCACATGCGTTTCATTTCTTAAGTGTGGAAATGGTTCCACATAATTATGAACTTTAAGAACTTCTAGATTCAAGTCTTTCTTTTTATTTCCCTATTTCACCTTTTTCGTAGTGTCGCACATCAATGGCATACGGATTGATGTGTTTGTAGTCACGAATAAATTATTTATTCAATCAATTAACGTTCTTTATCATAAACTATAGGTTCACAAATGAAATACTTTTTCTTTTTCTTTGCTCTCCTGTTTTCTCTTCTCCTTATCGGCTGCACAGAGCAAACTTCTATTTCGGAGGTGGAAAGTGGAAACTCCGATTTGACTTACAAAGCGGTTTCCAAAGAACTTCCCGAAAATATTAATTCACATATCTTGGTTAATACAACTTCAAAAAACCCTTCGACAGGTGCACTGTATTATATCAACGGTAAAATCAGCTATTCCTATGTACGTTCTTCAGGGAAGTATGAACTCAAAACTACACTTGCGCTTACCATTCGCGAAATCCTTCTCAAGCGTGTTACAGTATTTTCACTTCAGAAAGTGACTTTAAATGAAGGAGAAAATGACGACAATAAACAGGTGTTTCTCACCAATGAATATGAACTCAAGAAAGACGAGAGTGGAACTCTTTCAATTTGCCTTGATTATCATCTTGAAAATTACGTAACATTAATTTCCGCACAAGTAAAATAGATTGAACATACTATTGAGATGAAGTTGTTCATTACAATAATCAGTGGTAGGACAAACAGTTGCTAAAAAATAACATTGATGTAGTTTGCAAGTGTCTGTCCTACTGCTGTTTCATGATTCCGACGAATGAAAGTTGAGATGGTTATTGGAATAACCGTCAACGGTGAATTTCTGTTTTAAAGCGCCGGACTTGTAGCCAGCCCTATAGTACAATCAACTATTTAATAATACTCAATCAATCGGTTCCCACAATTGAACTTTGTTACCTTCTGCGTCAAGGATATGGACGAACTTACCGTAGTCATACGTTTCAATAGTGTCCACAATGGTTACGCCGTTCTTTGTTAATTCTTCAACGAGCGCTTCAAGATTTTCTACACGGTAGTTAATCATAAAATCTTTTGTTGAAGGTTCAAAATATTTTGTTTTATCGGAAAAGAGATTCCACTGTGTCTGACCGTTCTTTGAAGAATCCTCGGCTTGCCGCCATTCGAAGGTTGCACCGTACTTGCCGGCGTCTATACCCAGATGTGTATTATACCATTCTTTCATTTTGTCCGGGTCTTTGCATTTGAAAAAGATGCCGCCAATGCCTGTTACTTTTTTCATAGTTGATTTTTTATTTTGTTGTTGTGAAATGAGTGAATTAAATGCGAAACCCGAAAGAAACGTTGCTGTAAGAACAAAAAATATTAATGATGTCTTTTTCATAGTGTTTGATTGTTTGTTGTTTATGATGTCGTTTGTTACCCATACCGCTACTACGTGATTATCCGAAACTCACTTGTAATACATTTCGTTCATTCAACATTCGTGATGTTGAATTGCGAAAGTTTCCTTATCGGGAGTTTCGCTTTTTACACGTATCAATAGGTAACTATGTTTCACTTCCGGTAAATATACTTCATTCAATTTATCAATCAAATTTACTCTTTGCATAACGAAGCGTATTATCACTGTATTCCCCCTTTGAAGTGCTTGTCCCGAATTTATTTCGGGAGGGAGAAAGGGGGATGTCCCTTATCCACCTGTTATTTTGTTGTTTCCGCTCCGAGTTGATTCCCTAATTTTTCATATTCAATATCGTTCGGTTCCCACAACTCTATTTTGTTTCCTTCGATATCCATAATGTGGACAAACTTTCCGTAATCGTATGTTTCAATGGTATCGGTGATTGTAATTCCTTCTTTTTTTAGTTCTTCAACAAGCGCACCTAAATTATCAACCCGGTAATTTATCATAAACTCTTTTGTTGAAGGTTCAAAATATTTTGTCTTTTCGGAAAACGGACTCCATTGCGAAAAACCTTTTTTAGAAGAGTCCGTGGCATGTCGCCATTCAAACACCGACCCGTATTGGTTGGTGGTAAGACCCAAGTGCGTTTTATACCATTCTCTCATTTTTTTCGGGTCTTTGCATTTGAAAAAGATTCCGCCAATGCTTGTTACTCTTTTTAATGGTACGCTGTCGTTACCATTGTTTGTCATGATTGAGTTAAAAGCAAAACCGGATAAGAATGATATTGCTAATGAGAACGTGATCAAAGTTATTTTGTTCATTGATATTTTTTCCGCAAGGTTGATGATTGTATGTTAATTTGTTGATGGCAGTTTCAAGTATTGAGGTCGCCAAGGCAATTCTTGACTGTTGTGCAGCGTTGCATTTCTCTCATGGTGTGGACCATGACAGCCGAGGAAAACCCGATGTTAACAGTAGCGTAACAAAAAGATGCTGGACGCAGAGCGTCTGTTTTGACATTGCTACGCAGGAGCGTAGCAACGAGAGGAAGATGTGCTGTTAGCGGAATGTGCTTCTTTTGTCATTTGTCAATTTGTTGCCCTATGAATAAAAGCGTCTTTGTCTGTGGAATTTCAATGTGAAGTTCTCTCATTCCATATTCTCGGTTAAAGGGTTCTCTTACTTTAAGTCCCTTTACCTTGTCTTTGATTGAAAACCAAAGTTCGTCAATGTTGTCAACCTCTAAATAAAACTCCATTTGTCCTATGTTTTCGCCTGCCCGTAAAACGTGAACTGTCAGATTATTTTTTTGATAAACGGCATAAGTTTCCGTGTCCATAACAGATAAAAAGCCTAATGTGTCTTTGAAAAAGTGAACTGTTTCCTTCATGTTGAATGAAGGTATCATTGGACTTATATATAATGCTTTATATTCAGAACTCATAATATTTGTCAGTAGATGGTTTTGACAGCATTACCGCTAACGAATATTCAGTACATCTTTCCAGTGGTCTTGGGGATAGCCTGTATGTTGAGCAACAGGCATTCTCATCCCACATTTCATGTTTTTTGAATTTTGTGCGTTTGATTTTGCTTTGTCTGTCATAGTGTTTTTTTACAATTGTGAATAAGGTTTTGCAGATTTGCTGTGGCCGGGATTTACAGCACAAATGTAGATGCGGAGAACTGAACTTTGATTAACCACAAATGTGTCTGCGGAGCACTGAGCCGCCACTTTTGCCAAACCCGTGTTATAGGGCGTTTATCTTTCGAGATTCGTGTATTTGTTCTATTGTAAATATTGTTTTTTGAATCACTACGGTTTTGCTTTCCAGATTTTTTCGGAAAATGGTAAATATTCGGGAAGTGCAGCCGAACCATACCAATTAAAAATTTCGTAGTCTAATAGTCCACTTTTAATCGCAGGGTCGGTTTGTAACAAGTCTTTGGCATCTTCCATTGTCTTGATATTGTTCAAAATGAAAAGCCCTCGGTAATTATTGTCATTTTTGCCAAACGGTCCAGCTACAATTAATTTGTTTTCTCTGACCAATCGGTCAATGTTTTTCATGTGTCCTTTAAAACCTTCGCTAATTAGATTTTTGTCCTCGGTCTTATTAGTTCCTGTTTTTAGGATTACGAAAAAGTAACTTTTCATTCCATAGTCGTCTCCGCCCAATTTCTCCGCCAATACTTTGTCATAATTGGGGTTTGAGTTTGCTGTGTCTTTTTCCGACTTACCTTGTCCGAAAGTTAAGTTGGTTAATAGTGTCACTGTGATTATTAATACATATTTCATTGTCGTCAATTTAGTTGTTTGCTGTTTGTCCTAACATGCCCTATAACATTTAAATATACGCTATCCGCAGTTCCCAAAGTAGCGCAAATCCAACACACGTAGTGCAGGAATGCGCAGGTTTACGATGAAGGGAATAACGGTTATTATCATAATATTAATTTGCTGTGTGATTTAGTTTTGTCTTCTGAATCGAGTTTGTTATAAAGTAATATTGGTTCTGTTTTCTTTTCTGTAAATATACATCATTCATTTTGTGAATCAAATTTGCTCTTGGTGGTTATGGAGCGTTCTGTCATGGTATGGACCATGACAGCCGAGGAAACAAGCAAATCTTGATAAAAGGTAAATGTCCGAATATTCGCCAATGAGAATTCCGAAAGTTCGAAGTTTATAAGTCGTGCAAGAGTGACAGAAAATGTTTCGGGGGTTTGCAATAGCGTGGAGTGTTAGTACCCGTGTTTAGACAAGATACGACACTGATGCTATTGTAAACCCGATGTTAACAGTAGCGTAACTAAAGGATGCCGGACGCGAAGCGCCTGTTTTGGCATTGCTACGCTGGAGCGTAGCAATGAGAGGACATCCGAGGAAAACACAAATGTACTAGCAATGTTCGTTGGCTATTTCTTTCCTTGTTTTATTGTCTGTTTTGTTTTTACTGTATCAAAGTGTTTGATTACTTTTTGCTCTTCCAATTCAGTTTTTAAAAGAGTCAAACTGTCTTGAAGTTGCAGAATTACTCTTTTGTCAACTTCAGATTTTTTGTTTAGTTCATTAATCTGAATTGAACACTTTTCATCAGCTACGTAGTTGCAAACCCAAAATGCAACAGCAATAAAAGTTAGTGCAATTAAAACTTTAATTAAATTTCTCATTTTTATTTAGTTCTGCTGTAGCTTTCAAAACTTCTATTGCTAATTCAGGAGACTTTAAAAAAAGGTTTCTAAATTTTGGATGATTGTTAAATAGGCGTTCAATTAAATAACTTGGTGCTTCGTATTGAATTAGGATAACAGCTGCTTTAGTCAAAACGTTGCTTGAGTAGTCGCTTTTTCGGATAGTGTTTAGCATGCTGTCAATCATCTGTGCTTCTCTACTACCTTGGTAATATTCACGGTTGATAAGCAACAGTTCTAAGTAAATTAAAGTTGAATCGGGATTATCTCTAATCTCCATATCCATTTCTTTTGATAATCTAAAGAAAGGTTCATCTATGATCATTTTCCCTTTGAACCGTTGCTTGCTCGAATAATGACTGTAAAACTGTTTCACTACTTGTAGATATTGATGCGCTTCTTTAGGGTTATCACGAATGATGTATACCAAATCTTTGGATAAACGATGAAAAATATCATGAAGCAAAGCTTGAGGAATAATTTCTTCTATTGGATAGTGCATACCAAATTCTGAGATTATTTTCAGGTATTCTAAAAGATTAAACTGATTGTCTCGGAAAACAGTTTCCCATTCATCGGATATCAATCTTAATAATTCAATAATAAACTTTTGGGGCACTTTCTCGTTAATTTGAAAGTGTTTATTCATATCATAAAAAAGTTTCAGGTATTCTAAAATTATTTGTGGGTTGTTTCTTACAAAGTGCTTAATGTCTTTAGATATAATATGCAGTGCTTCATCATAGAACTCAAGTTGCATTTTCCCCATTGGGTAGTATTGCCTTAATTCATTAAACAATCTTAAATATTCAAATGCTGAAGAAGGATTATCCATAACATAATGCCTCATGTCTTTGCTTAAACGGTACAATAATTCCTCCATAAAATCTCCTTTAAACTTTCTTCTGAATGGGTAGAATTTACTCAACTCATTAAGAAGTCGGATATATTCCAACATAGATAAAGGACTGTCTTTGTCATGTCGTCGAAATTCTTTGTTGAACATGTGAAACATATCTTCCAACATTTCAGGATTGATAATTTCAGTGAGAGGGAAATATGCTTTTAGGTCAACCAATATTTTCAGAAACTCATTTGTTGCCTGGATATTATCTTTAAAAATCGGCTGCATATATTCACTTATTAAACGAACTACTCCAACGAAATCTGTTGGGTCAATTTGCCATTTGAGCAAGCCAGTTTTCTTAATTAAAGCTACTTGTTGTTTCCTACTAATTTCTTTTACTCTGAACCATTCAATCAGATTCATATTTTCTGCGGAATACAAATCATGGAACCTGTGTAACACAACGTCAACTGCTAATGAAAAAAGTTCAGGCTTCTTTGAAATGATATTCTCAATGATTTGAAGTGTTCTTTGCCCATCTGTAAATTTATACTCGTTGTCAAAATATGATAACAAAAGTTCGAAGTCGTTGCATCCAACATATGCAGAGTCGGAGAAATTGTGAATCACTTTGGATTTTGTCTTGCTTAATTCAATCGTATTTCCGCTATCGGTTACAGTAATCCATTCTGCAAGTTTGGCTGTTGCATTGTAGTTACCAACTAAAGTCCAAAGTTTGGAAAGCCGCTTCCAAAGTAGTTTGTTTTTGTTAATCTCATCACGGTCTTGTGATTCGTACTTTGGTTCATTAACTGCTTCACTGATACATTCATTAACATCATAGATTTCAAACGGAACAGGATTATCATTGTTTGCAATAGCAAGCCATAGAAAAATAATATTTTGAGAATATATCCCTAAATGTTCAATTACTGTTTTCTTCTCTAAAAGCCTTATGTCAGTAACAGGATAGGCTTGATGCCCTTTATCAAACAACTCTTTTAGATCGTTTTTGATAATCGAACTAATAATAAACTTAACTTCAGCATTGGTAGGCTTTAATATTTGCGGGGCATGCTCATATAAAAATTTTTGAATGTTGTTGTGCTTATGTAACCAATTGTACCCAAAGCAAAAGTAGAATGTTTCTTTCTTTGCTATAAACTCTTGATTGGCATCGAATATTCTCTCGTATTGTTTTTTTGTAACTCTTAACATAAAATCAGCAGCCAGGAACTCACCAAATGTTTTATGGAGAAATTCATAGTTGAATTTTTCTATTTCCCCTTCAGAAGTTGATTTGTTTTCATGAATAAAAAAGAATCCACCAAGAATATTATTAGTTGGGATGGTTGATTTATTAATTCCAAAAGCATTCATTTCATCTAAGAGCTTATGAGAATCTCTACTTGTTGTATCGTTCAAAAACATCATTAGTGCAATCATTCCCAAGCGCAATCTAAAAAGTTCCTTTTCTTTTTCTTTTGTTGATTCACTAAAGTCTTTAAATGGTTTATACTTAATAAGTTGCCTTTCAATAAACCTTTCAAGTAATGAATCATAAAGTTTACTTTGATTGAAGTTTTTGTCTTTTGCCATTTTTTGCAGATCCCCACTCTCAAAATCATAAACGGCAAGCATAAATAAAAGCAAAGGTTCTTCCGCTAGTTGATCAATTTTTTCATTTTTCGGAATTTTAAAATTATGAGGTTTGTTTTTTTGGGATTCTTGCCATTTTTCAATCCATAAATCTCTTCGTTTATCATCAAAGCTATCTAATTTTATAATTTTTGTTTCTTCAGGAATAAAAACATCTTGCATAACGCTTATTCGGCTCGTTAAAATTACCCTTACGCATATTCCGCTATTGATAGCCTTTTCCTGAAAATCCTTAATTGAGTCAACGTAACCATTAAGTTCTCGATTTGCGGTTTGCATTAATTCATCAAAGCCATCAAGAATCACAACAGGAATTCTTTCTTTAAACTCTTTTGCCCATTCTAGCCAATTTATGTCAGTAACATTAACTATTGTACTTTCCAGACCCTTATTTATATGCTCTGAAATATTACCTGAACTTGATGCCACATCTCTTAACCTTATAAGAAAAGGAATGAAATCATTTGTTTCACAAAGAAGTCCAGCAAACATTCTGCTCAACATGGATTTCCCAGCTCCAGGATTACCAAGAAGTAATATTGGCTTGGTTGCAGTATTTGGGTCAACTAATGTTTGCTGGAGAAATTTACCTATATTTTCACCAATTTCAACATCTCTTGCTTGTTCGCTTAGTTTTCTTTTCGCTAAGAATATTCTTCTATGAACTTTTTTCCTATAAGTAATTGCTTCGAAACTTTGAGAAATAAATATATTTTTTTCTAGTGGATAGCAAATCTCTTCAACATCAGTATTGTCTGATAAGGGCTTGTTAAGTTTATTTTTAATATGTTCATGGTGGGCATTTATATTTTCTATTGTTCTGCCACTTAAAACCTTAGAAATATGTTCTTCTTGTGTTTTGAACATCTTATCATATGTTTCCATGAAGGAAGGGAATCCGCTTTCTTTAATGAAGGAGTTTTCTTTTAGCTCCTCAATTTTTTCTATCAGCTTTTCTGTTTGAGAAATAAACTCATCGTTTAATTTTTTCAATTCACCCTTACTACTCTTAGAAGCAGATTTAAGTTCAGTTAAGATTTTTTCTTTTTGTGTTACATCAGCCCACAAGGCGAATTCAGGAAACTCACTAGAGAAATTAATCAGGAATGCTTGATATTGGAGTGATACATTCTCTAAGAAGGTTTCTTTCGCCCTAGCCGAATCAATTCCCTTCAATGCTTGCGCTTGAGTAGTGTCTTTTACCTTGTCAATACACCTGTTAAGGACAGAAAATATTGGGTCAATAATTTTGATTGCCTGATTACTTATATCCTCTTTAGATAAAGCACAGTTATTTGGCAGATTCAATGTGATTCTTTCTTTATCACATTCTGTTGACTTTTTTTCCAATTCATTTTTATCCTCTTCCGAAAGCTCAATATTTTTCAATACTGTCTGAAGATGAGGCATTATTATTTCCTTCACACCATTCTTAATCGCAATCTGTAACAGAATAAAATTTACATAAGAAGAAAGTTCATATTTCTGTAATGCTGTTTTTTCTCTATCCTTATATTTGAATTTATCAGGAAGCCAAGAAAAAAGTTTTGAGGCCCTTAATGATGCAGCATCAATACTGGCGCAAAACACACTGATTTTAGAAATAGGGTCAGGAGCAATAATAATTGCAGCTATTCGTGCCGCTGTAATAAAATAACCTCCGAACTCATCTATTTCTTTGTCAAATGTTTGGGCATCATTCTTTTTGAAGAAGTCCACAAGGTCTGAAAAATTGATTTCTTTCTTTATCATCTGAAATTCCCTTTATTAGATTTTTAAAAGTAGGTTAAAAAATTGATGTGTATTGTGCGTTTGTAAAAAAAATAAACACGAAGCGTTATACGTTCGTTCTAAGCGGTGCCTATCTGATATGTTTTTGGACTGTTTCAAATTGTATAATGTTCGTTAGTTTGATGTCCGCACGGTCGCCAATAGAGTTACCAATAACATTTAAATATACGCTATCCGCACTTCCCAAAGTAGCGCAAATCCAACACACATAGTGCAGTATTACGCATGTTTACGATGAAGTGATTAGCGGTTATTTCCATAATAATAATCTACTGTGTGATTTATTTTTGTCTTCTGAATCGAGTTTGTGGTAAAGTAATATTGGTTCCGTTTTATTTTCTGTAAATATACATCATTCATTTTGTGAATCAAATTTGTTCTTGGTGGTTATGGAGCGCTCTGTCATGGTATGGACCATGACAGCCGAGGAAAAAGGGGGAATTCTTTTTTTGTAGTTCTGAAGTCCGGAAAGGGGCTGTCTCAAAAGTCTTTACACTTGTCATTCCCGTGCAAACGGGAATCCAGAATCGTCGAGAGTGAAATGGATTCCTGCTTTCGCAGGAATGACACCCAAGACGATTGCACTTATGAGACAGCCTCTACCAGTGGAATGCTCATTCATTTTTAGGGAGTGGGAGGGGGCGGAGTTTTGGGACCGGTGCCGCCGATATCGCGGATGACGCGGGCGGCTTTGTATTGTCTGTAGAAGTCGGGGTGCTTTTTCTTGAGTCGTTCTACGTATTTATCGAGTCGCTCTTTGAGGAGCGCGTCGGTTTCTGTGATGATTTCTTTTTGTGTTTGTCCGACGCTTTTTCGCTGGGAGATTCCGGTGCCGATGTTTACTTTTGCGGTACCGTAGGAGTTAATTAATGAGTCGAAGTCTGTGATGTCTTGCGCGGTGATATCGTAGTCGGCGAGTGCGACGCTGTGAGTGATTGCAAGTTCTCTGATATTTTTTGCAAGGGTGATGAGGTCGTTGTCCCTGATTTTATCGAGAGCAGTTTTGGTGACTTTTGATTTGACTTTGAGTTCTGCATCTTTTATATCTGCCGCATAGGAAAAGATAGCGGAGGAAATGGAGATGACGGTATCTTTGAGTGTGGCTTCTACGTTTTCTTTTACCGCCGACTTTCCTTTTGCTGCGGATGTGCGTTCTTGTTCTTTTCCCCCGAGGAGGAGGATGTTTTCGCCCAGCAGGATGATTGCGTTGGCAAATGCTTTGATGAGCGCCGTGATGGTCGGGTTATCTACCAATAGTTGATGTACGACGCTGTACATGGTGACTTTGTTGATGAATGTTTTGTTCATATTGGTTAAATGGTTAATTGGTTAATTGGTTAACTGGTTAATTGGTTAACTGGTTGATTGGTTAATTGGTTGATTGGTTTTGGGATTGCGTGGTTCGGATGTTGTTTATAATCGTTTTCTTCTGGCGTGAAGTTGTTTGGATGTCCGGCGAAGTTGATTGATGGAGTCGAACGGTCGTTTGGAGAATCAGAGAAGTTGATTGGAGGTCTCGAAAAGTCGTTCGGATGTCCAGAAAAGTTGTTCGGAGAACCGGAGAAGTTGATTGGAGGTCTCGAAAAGTCGTTCGGATGTCCAGAAAAGTTGATTGGAGGACTTGAAAAGTCGTTCGGAGAACCAGAAAAGTTGATTGGATGTCCAGAAATATTGATTTCTTTGGTGTTTAGGTTTGTTTTTTGTCTATTTTGGGCAGATTGTGGTTCTAAATAGTTGATTGTAAAAAATTTAACCACGAAGTTCACAAAGGGAACACAAAGTAACACAAAGAAAATGGAGTTTTTATTGTGGAGGATTGGGATTTCTGTTTGGGGACGCACGATTCCTGTGCTGAGAATTGGATTTTCAGCGTGGAGATACATTTTCTCGAAACGGAGAAGCAGTTGCTCGAAAAATGTCTTGTATTTGTTCTGCAAAAGCGGTCTGTTGCTTATGCAGGTATTTCTGTTTACTAACTTCACAAGTAATAATTATGTTATCGAATTATTCCCATCTATCGTCCCATTCAAATAACGTTACCAACCAACTGTATAACTTGTCATCCTGTTCATAAGGGCGGGCTTGCGACTGCGAATGTTAAGTCCGTCTTCCCATTGTTACTATTGCCTATATCGTCTTTGTGAACTTACTAATTGTTTTTTAAAAATCAAAATTTTGTTGAGTAGTTGAGTATTTAAGAAGTTGAGTAGTTGAGTAGTTGAGTAGTTGAGAGTAATGGAGTGTAGGAGTAATGGAGTAGAGGAGTAATGGAGTAGAGGAGTTATGGAGTGGAGGAGTTATGGAGTAGAGGAGTTATGGAGTAGAGGAGTTATGGAGTAGAGGAGTTATGGAGTAGAGGAGTTATGGAGTGGAGGAGTTATGGAGTAGAGGAGTTATGGAGTAGAGGAGGTTGACTTGCCACGCATCTACAAGGTGCGTGGCAAATAAAAAACCCATCTTATGTTTAATAAGATGGGTCGAAAGTAAAAGATGGAGTCCACCTGCAGGTGGACTCCATCTACAAGGGTTTTTGGAAAATTACTTTTGTAATGTCATCACGTGGTCGCGCAAGGCGTGCATTTGTTTAATTGCATCGCCGCCGAATGTTTCCGGGTCGGGGGAGAGCAAGTCGGGGAAGTAACCGGGCATTCGTGTTCCGGGTTGAATTGCTTCGGGGTTCTTTAACCACTCTGCAATCCATTCGGGCTTCAATCGGTTCTTCGCCAAGAGTAAATTCGGCGCGAGTTCTGCCGGGGATTTTCCTTCGGGAATTGTTCCGGTTGTGTGGCAACTCAAGCATTGGAAATCATCAAAGAGTTTCTTTCCGCCTGCGATTAATTCGGGATTGCGTTCAAATCCTTTGTAGTCGCGCAACTCTAATTCTTTCTTGTGGATAGCAAGGAAGTATTTCGAGATGACTGTTACCTCACTATCATTCAATGAAAATGATGGCATCCTGATATTCAACCAAGGACGGATTGTTGAAGGTGATTTGAGGAACTCATGTAACCAAGGTTCCTGCACCTTCGCGCCTTCGGGACGGAGAAGGGGAGGAGCGAGACCTTCATCTTCCAGCATCGCTTTGATTGAGCCGCCGAGTTCTTCAATCTGATGGCAGTTGATGCAATTGTAATATCCGGTCATTCGTCGTCCTGCTTCGATAGATTGCATGTTCTTATCGAATGCGCGCTGATAATTTGGTTCGGGTTGTTCTTTCGTCATGCCGCGAAGAAGCGTACGGATTGCGACTATTTCGCTATCAGAAAATGCAAAGACAGGCATCTTGGAAATAATTTTATCGGTCGTATAGACACGGGCATCTTTAATTTTGTTGAATGTCCAATCATCCCATGTGTGCGGAACTTTTGTATCGCCGAAATCAAGTTCATCTACGCGTTTGCGACCAAAGTTGGAGAGAGCGACGGAGACTTTTCCTTCGCGTTCCATTCCTTTAATGGCGTGACAACCTGCGCAACCAAACTCACGAATCAACTTATCACCTCGTTTAATCTTTTCAGGGTTATCGAGGTCAAGCGACTTTTGCTCGAAGGTTCTGTCGTCTTTTAATGTCATCAGATATGCAACGATATCTTTTGCTTCTGCATCGGAGAGACGAAGACTTGGCATCCGGGCATCGGGGCGATATTGGCGGGGATTCTTTATCCAATGGAACGCCCAATCAGCATCAACTTTGCTACCGACTCTCGTAAGTTCGGGGGCAATGTCGAAACTTAACCCGCGTGCTTGTCTCATTCGTGTATCTTCACCAACGACATGGCAACCTGTACAACCGACCGTTTCAACAAGTTGTTTTCCTTTTACGGAATTTCCACCTGAGGCACTTCCGGTTGGAAGTGAATAATTCGTTTGCTTACTTACGCTTGTTAAATATGCGGTGATTGCTTCCGCTTGTTCATCATCGAAACGGAAGTTCGGCATTCGTGTGTGCGGATTATGGTCCTTCGGGTTACGTACCCAACGGAAGAGCCATTCTGCGCTCGTCTTCGCCGCAAGTTGATTTATTTCAGGACCAATCTTCGGAATATCCGTAAAGCCCTTGATTTCATGGCAACCAAAACATCCGGCTTCAAATACGATTTGCTTTGATTTGTTGAATTGCTCTCCGCCTTTTAAATACATTTCATTGGTGTGACATCCATTGCAGGAAGCATAGACTTCTTTCCCTTTGAGAAGGGGCCATTCCCAGTAATGGTCGTCTTCACCGTGTGCGAAACCGGCAGTAAGCGCAGTACCCTGACCACGATGGCACGGTGTACAACCGAACGACTCAGGATTATGGAGTTTGAGAAGTTCCGGTACAGGATGACGGGTGAACGGCTGAGCGACGCTATCCATCGTCTCATCATTCCAACCGAGGTGGCATGTTTGGCAACGGTCAATGCGAACTTTCGGAGTTCCGAAGTTCGTCTTATCGAAATTGTTCGACATGACTTGACGGATATTTATTGTTGATGCCTGAACGCGCTCAATTTTCATCATCGCATTATCAATTTCCGCACGAAGCGGTTTAATTTTCGCCTGAACATCCTTGATAGCGAGAGCATAGGATTTGATGAGTTCATCGTGTACTTTTTTCTTTGCTTCAAGTTCGGTAACGATTGCATTATACTTTGCCATCAACGCAACTTCATCATCGTATGATTTCTTTGCACTCGCACTTTCCTCTCCTTCATGGAGAGATTTTTTCCAGAAGTAGTATGCTTCATCGGCGCGGCTTTTCGCAAAGGTGTACTCGCGGTTGGCATCGAGTAATTGTTCATCAATCTTCAACATTTCTGCCGAAGCAGTTTTGTATTCAGGCGATTGAAGTTTTGCCTGAGCCGCTTCAAGTTCTTTTTGAAGTTCATTAAACGCGGCAGAATCAAAGTTGGCGTACGCTTGTTGAAGTCGTTCGTTCCACTTTTGTTCGCTCAGGGTAAAGTATTCATCCTGATATTCTTTCCACGGACGACGCGCAGTTACTTCATCTAAGACTGCCCACATTGTGCCGAGGAAGAGTAACGCGGAAAGAGCAAAGTAAATCTTTCCGTAATCACGTGATTCAACGGGTGTATTTGCCCGCTTACTAAATAAATCAAACAAACCTTTCATGCGCTTATAATTCTTCTTAGATGTTGAACCAAGGAGTGACGAGAATGTATTTGATGTTCAGAAAGATGCGAAGCACCATTTTAATCGGAAGAGACATCATTGACAGGAAGAGAAAGGCGACGATGTTATATTTAACAACACCGAGCGCTTTCATGACGTCAGTATTTTTCTTCCAGAGCCAATACAAGGGAGCGAGAGCAAAATAGCCGGCAATCAAAACGACACCGAAGATAACGGCAACGGGATTGAGACTGCTATCTGCATTGCGAGTATGAATACCAAAGAGTTCTGATAAATCTATGTTTGTTAATGCGACAACGCGATGCGTATCCCATTCTTCCCACGGATGGAAAAAGTACCATCCCGGTCCGCGCCAAAATGTTCCAAGAACAATTAACGCAACCCAAAGAATAAGAAACCCGAAACAGTAGGTGAGAATGGCAAACTTCCGTTCTTTGTATGTATAGTATCCGTTCCCTTTTTTATTAATATCGATGTAGGGGATTGCCATCAATCCGATAATGATAATAGTAGGAAGAACGACGCCTGCAATCCACGGGTCGAAATAGACGAGCATTTCCTGAAGACCGAGAAAGTACCAAGGGGCTTTCGATGGATTCGGTGTGAGTGTCGGGTTTGCAGGTTGTTCAAGCGGCGCATCGAGCAGGAATGACCAGAAGACAAGGATAACCATGACGAATAAGGTTGCCAAAAACTCTACACGAACGAGATTGGGCCACACCTGCACTTTCTCACTCAGTTTTTCTTCATCGAGAAAGCCTTGATTGTCATTTTTCAAAGCCTTTTTGAAATACCACCATGTATATCCTACGACTAAAACAAGTAAAAGGACAATCGGAATATTGTCCGGCTTAGAAACTATTTCCCAAAAATTATGCATGACGTTATTAAATTGATTTGTTACTCTTTACCGGTTGAGGTTGGACCGGAAATCCCTCCGTCTTTTCTGATTCTCCAGAAGTGGACAATCATAAAGATGGAAGCAATGATTGGTAAGAAAATACAATGACCGACATAGAACCGAAGCAATGTTGGCGGTCCGACTTGTGTTCCGCCGAGCAAAACGAAACGAATGTCGTTGTCAATTCTCATTCCTAATTCAGGACCGAATGGACCTTCGTGTCCGAGGATGGGAGTAGCACGCGCCATGTTCGTTCCGACAGTGACAGCCCAGATTGCAAGTTGGTCCCACGGAAGTAAATATCCTGTGAAACTAAGAAGCAATGTTAATACGAGAAGAATCACACCGACAACCCAGTTGAATTGTCTTGGTGGCTTGTACGAACCGGTAAGAAACACCCTGAACATGTGAAGCATGACAGTAATGACCATCGCGTGCGCCGACCATCTGTGCATGTTCCGCATGAGGGGACCGAATGCAACGTCGTTCATCAAGTACTTCATATCTTCATAAGCATACTCTGCCGCGGGGCGATAGTAGAACATAAGAATGACGCCGGTGATTGTGAGTACAAGAAAAAGGAGAAATGTAATTCCACCCATTCCCCAAGTGAAACCGATGTTCGTTGCGTGACGTGAAATGCGGACGGGGTGGAGGTGTAGAAACACGTTGTCCACAATCTGTAACGCGCGGTTACGATTGGTGTCTTGATAATTATGTCGGAAGATTGACTTCCAAACTTCAGTTTGTTGTAATTTTTCTCGTAATTTTAACATGAGTCGAATTGTAAATCAAAAAATATTTTATGTTTGATAGAAGGCAATGAGTCTTCAACAAATCACAAAACTCAAATCTCAAATCATGAATCCTAAAATTTGAATCTAAGAGTATTTGAGGAATGCGTCCGGTTTAATCCAATCTCCTTTTTCAAATAAGAACTTGATGTTCCGGTCAATCAGAATCTGACCATCTTCGGCAAGGGAAATTTTTAACCGTTCAAGTGGACGCGGAGCTGGACCTTCAAAGTTGATTCCTGTTTGCCGGAAGCCGCTTCCGTGGCAGGGACATTTGAATTTACTTTCTGCCGCGAGCCATCGGGGAGTACAACCTAAATGTGTGCAGATTGCAGAGAGAGCATAGAATCCTTCAACTTCACGAACAATCCACACCCGGTAATCGTCTTTATACTTTTCACTTACTTCTCCGATGAGATAATCGTCGGGGATGCCTGCTTTAAATGTCGATGGGGGTTCAAAAAGAATACGAGGGAACATCATACGAAGCGAAGCAACGGTAGATGTTGCAATAAAGACAAAGAATGCCGCCCAACCGGCAACAGAAAAGAAGTTTCGTCGGCTGATACGCCAAATGCCGTGGTCGTTTTCCGGAGGACGGTCTTGTTTTGGTTTTTTAACAGCAGGGGCTGGAGACGCGGCTTTGGCGACAGGTTTAGGAGCCGCAGGAGTTGCAGTCTTTGCAGGTTGAGTTTCAGTCGGCGCAGGAGCGGCGACTGTAGGAGAATTGACAGATTGGGGTTCTGTCACTGACCCGTTTTGTGTTTCCATTCCTAAAAAATGAATTAACTAAAAGTAAGAACTTGAAAATGATGGCTTGAAAAAGCGGCAAAATATAGAGAAAAATTCGGAGTTAGACAAACAGTTCCACAGTTTTGAAGGGCGGTTGCCGAATACTGAAAAGTGTCTTTGCAAGAAGCGAAGCGACGAGGTCCCGAGGGGATGGCGCACGGCGCTCTCAACCCGGCATTTCGTCTAACTTTCGATAGTGAGATTGCTTCGCTTCGCTCGCAATGTCTATTTGGCGAGAGGCTCATTAAAGACGCAGACATGAAGTCTGCGGCTACTTTTTTATTTTGATCATGCGGGTTTCATCAAGAACTAATTAATTAGTCAGCAACCCTGAGTTGCTAAGGGCAATTCACTAATCACCAATCACCAATTAACTAATTAGAATGGTGTGAAATCATAGAAGGGAATGGGTGGGAAGGTGAGGAGGAAGAAGATTAAAATAATCCAGCCGAGGTATTTTCTTCCGGGTGTGAGGGGTTCTTCATCGTTGATTGGGGGGTGTTCGATTTTGATGATGAAGTATAATACTACTGCCCACAAGAGCCAGCCAATAGAACCGAGTTGTACTTTCCAGATGAATAATGAATAGACGCTTGCAAATCCTGTGAGAATTAAGAGGAGAAAGAAAATGTATGCAACGTGTCGTTGCGCTTTTCCGATGAGCGCGTACAGAATATGTCCGCCATCTAACTGTCCGATGGGGAGAAGATTAAGCGCTGTCATGAATAAGCCGAACCATCCCGCGCAGAGATATGGATAGTGATAGATTTCGTTCATCGGGGGGATGAATGGTTGATAGGAGAACCATTCTTTCATTAACCAAAAATAGATGGATGTTCCGAATGTCATGCCTTGTGTCGGGAGGGTTTCGAGATTCATGTATTCAGGATGAAGTGTGTAGAGGAATTCCTTTGGCGGGAGTGTTGCAAATCCGTAGAAGAGAATTGGTATTGTTACGACAAGCCCTGCAACGGGACCGGCGATGCCAATATCGAATAATGCTTTTCGTGTTTTTAGTGGTTCTCGGACACGAATGACTGCGCCCATTGTGCCGAAGGGATTGACGAGGAACGATGGAGCGGGAATGTAAAAGGGGAGCGTTGTTTTTATGTTGTGCGCCTTCGCCGCAAAGTAATGTCCGAATTCGTGCGCAGAGATGATTGCAAGGAGCGAAAGGGAGTAGGGAAGTCCGTCGGCAAAGTACAGGAGTTCGAACGGGTTTTTGTTCAGCCATTGCACTCCGGCAATTGTCACCGTGATGAATGTGAGGATGAAGAGTCCGAGGTGGAGGAGATATGTGAAGATGGTTTTTGTCATTGCAAAATTATTAAGTTGAGGTTGCCCTCAAAAATCTTTCAACATTCGGAATTGAAAATTCGATATTCATTATTCAGAAAAATGTCGAATGATGAATAACAAATAATGAATGAAGAAATCATATTTCGACCAACACTCTACAATGCTTTTAGAAAGGTTCTGAGTTCATCGAAAGATTGGAAAAATTTCGTCGTACAACCAAGCACCCATCCCGGTATGTCGTGAAGTTTGAATGTTGTTACGAGATAGACTGGCTTGTTGAAATATTTTGCCATCGTGAGTTCGCCTTTCGTGCCTGCGCCTTTTGCCGCTCCGTCATCCCAATAGCAAATGACGTAATCGGAATGTTCGGCGATTTCTTTGCAATCAATTTCGACAAGATGCCGGACGATTTCCTGATACAAGGTAATGTTTTCTATCTTTGCTTTCCGGAAATCAACATCAGGGTATTTCGATGCGAAGAACATGTCGCTCTCGACGTTGGGATTAAAAACAGAATGTCCGAGTTCTGTCTCGAGCCACAGTTGCATTGTTTGGCGCCAACTTGCGCCTTCGCCGTCGGCATATTCCATTCCGCCGGATAAATAGACTCGTTGTTGTTTCATCCTAAAATAAAAATGTTTGATGATGGTAAAAAGAGGAAATAGAGAAGCCACATGGTTGCGCCAACCGTGAGTGGGATTGACAGATTATCATCCACCGATGTTGGAAGTGCTTCGATGACCATTCCGACGGCAACGGCAATAACCCCGATGAGATATTCTGTGAAATGATGTTCTACTTTTGGAGTGAGGAGAATGACAATGATTCCGCTGACGAGAAATGCGAGACTTCCTTCAAGAGATTTAGAAAGGAAACGATGACGTCCGAATCGTTTGCCGACAAGAGCGGCGGTTAAATCGGAAATAATCAAAACAGAGAAACAACTGAGCATAATAACTTTTGGAAAGACAATGACGCAAATCGTTGCTGAAATGAGAACATACGAAGCGCCGTTGAGTCGTTTTCGTTTTTCGTCTGTTTCGTGTTTCCGTAACATCCAACCGAACATTTGGAGGAACCATTGTTGAAGCGGCTGAGAATAGTAACGTGCAACATCAACGCCGATAAAGAGAGTAGTTACCGGAACAAGGAGAAGCAGAGCGTTTTCTTTATTCAGGAAAAAGTAGAGAACCGGGATCAAAAGGGAACAGAAATGAATTGCCTTTCGAGCGAGTTCAACACGGTAAGAGCCATCATGTTGCGATAGCCCGACTTCCATACTTACGTTGTACTTTCTTGTGAGGATGTAGTTGCTTCCGGTGTTGCTGTGTTACTCTGACCGTTCTTCCTGAGTGATGGAGGAAGTTCTCCGCCAGCAATCAAAATATCAATTTCATCTCCATCGAGCGTTTCCCGTTCGAGCAGAGCCGCAGAGATACGATGAAGTGTTTCCATGTTTTCGGCAAGAATAGTTTCTGCTCGTTCCATGCCGTGCATGATAATTCGCTTTACTTCTTCATCAATTGCAACGGCTGTATCTTCCGAGTAATTTTGTGAACGAGTAATTTCTCTACCGAGGAAGAGTTCTTCTTCTTTTGCGCCGTAGGCAAGTGGACCGAGTTTTTCGCTCATGCCCCATTCACAGACCATTTTCCGCGCGATGTTGGATGCGCGTTCAATATCATTTCCCGCTCCGGTGGTGAATTGATTGAACACCAACTTCTCTGCCGCTCGACCGCCAAGTGCATAGGCAATCATCGCTTCGAGATATTCTTTGGAGTATGTATGTTTCTCATCAATAGGAAGATAGGTTGTTACTCCCAGCGCACGACCGCGTGGAATGATAGTGACTTTATGGACGGGGTCTGCCTGCGGTATCTTTCTGGCGACCAACACATGTCCACATTCGTGATAAGAGGTAATCTTCTTCTCTTCATCGGTAATAATTAAACTCTTACGTTCCACACCCATCATGACTTTATCTTTTGCTTCTTCAAAATGATGCATGGAAACAAATTTTTCATTTCGTCTTGCGGCAAGCAACGCTGCCTCATTTACGAGATTGGCAATATCTGCCCCGGAAAGACCGGGAGTTCCTTTTGCCAATGTTTCTAATGAAACATCGGGAGAAAGAGGAATTTGTCGTGTGTGAACTTTGAAGATTCCTTCACGTCCTTTTACGTCAGGACGGTCAACGACAACTTGTCGGTCAAATCTTCCGGGACGTAACAACGCCGGGTCAAGTACGTCGGGACGGTTTGTTGCGGCGATGATAATGACGCCACTGTTTTGGTCAAATCCATCCATCTCTACAAGCAGTGCGTTTAATGTTTGTTCACGTTCGTCATGTCCGCCGCCGAGTCCTGAGCCGCGATGACGACCGACTGCGTCAATTTCATCAATGAAAATAATTGCAGGCGCGTTCTTTTTTCCTGTCTCGAATAAATCGCGAACACGACTTGCACCGACACCGACAAACATTTCAACGAAATCAGCGCCGGAGATGGAGAAGAAGGGGACGCCCGCTTCGCCAGCGACTGCACGTGCGAGTAAAGTCTTTCCTGTTCCGGGAGGACCAAGTAATAATACACCGCGGGGAATTTTTCCACCAAGGCGTTGAAACTTTGATGGTTCTTTCAGGAATTCGATGATTTCCTGTAACTCATATTTTGCTTCATCTGCCCCTGCAACATCGGCAAAGGTAACTTTGGGAGAGGCTTCGGTCATTAATTTTGCGCGGCTTTTTCCAAAGGAAAAAATACCTTTCGTTCCGACACCTTGCATTCTTCGCATGAAGATTAGCCAGACGGCGAGAATCAGAATCCAAGGGAGGGCGCTTATCAACGCGCTCATCCACGTGTTATCTTCTTTCACGATATTAAATTTCAATTCCATCTGATTCCATTCGTTGATTACAGTTCCATCAACGAACGGAAGGGTAACATGGAATTTTTCCACCATCACTTTTTTGCCGGAAGTGGACTGAAATTCTTCCGGTGTTTTGAGGATGCCATGAAAATCGAAATTTTCTATGTCAGTCTTTTTGATAGTTGCTTCTTTGATTTTCCCTGCGCGAAGCAATTCCTGATACTGGTTAAATCCGATATCGGTTTCCTGCTCTTCGGTAGCGCGAAAAAGCGTCATGATGATGAAGACGCCGAGAATGATTGCCGACCAACTCAACACAACACGGACAACTCGGTTCCAATTGAAATCATCATCCGGTCGTTGAGGCATCGTCGGACGATTCTTCTTCGGTTTCGGAAACTTCCTTGACGGTTTTGAGGTTTGCTTATCTTGTTTTTGTTCTTCCATAAATTCTAATTCGATAGTATTGTTCACGTCATGCCGGACATATTCCGACATTTGTCTCATTCATTAAATTACATCCTACGTTCGCAGGAACGACGGAATTGTTACTTCTTTTTTTTCAGCCGATAGACGGCTCTTAAATTTCTTTCTTTCTGCGCGTAATCTAATCCGTAGCCGATGACAAAATCGTTAGTTATTTTGAATCCTATGTATTTAATAGGCGTATGAATTTTAATTGCTTTCTTTTTGTATAACAATGAAGCGATGTTGACCGAGCGCGGTTTCAATACGGTGATGAGGCGCTTCATAAAATCAATTGATAATCCTGAGTCAATGATATCTTCGACAACAATAATGTCGCGACCTTTAACATCGCAGTTGAGTTCTTTCAACAGTGTAACTTTGCCGGAACTGATTTTTGCATCGCCGTAACTTGAAAGTTTGAGAAAGTCCACTTCACAATCAATCGTGACATTCCGAATTAAATCGGACATGAAAATAAATGCACCATTCAGTACACCGATGAAGATTGGGACGTGACCTTTGTAGTCTTTACTGATTTTTCTGGCAAGTTGTTGCACACGCTGTTGAATCCGTTCTTCACTAAGATACAGTTCAAAAGTATCGTTGCCGAGTTGAAGTGTTTCTTTTTTTGATTTAGCCATGAATCGGCTCGTATTCCATTTTAAGGATTGATGTGGTTGATGATGTTACTTTGTACCGCTCATCCAACCGCTGACCGCACACCCAAACGATATTTTCGTCTGATGTGAGAATCGGGATGGATTGTTTCTTGAAGCGGGGTACTTTTTGTTCGATAAAATAATCGCTTAACTTTTTCTTTTCGTTCATGCCGAGCGGGATGAACCAATCGCCGTTCTTCCAATTTCTGAGGAGAATGTCTTTTCCCAACTTGCTTGCATCAATAAATTCAATTGAGCGGTTCGCGGAAAAATTCGCTTCCGGGACGAACGATGTTACAAAATCAAATTCGTCTCGATGAATATGCTCAGGAGGAGAAACAAGGACTTGAAAATTCTCGCTGTTCGGCTGCCGTGCTACCACTACATGATTTCTATCGCGATAGAACATCGAGTGTTCATCAATCGGGCACCACGAACCGGTCTCCGATGATGCGATTGCCAACATTTCTCTCACCGTTTCAAATGAAACTTCAGAATGAGAAAATTCCTTTGCAAGAGTGTGAAGAAATTGGTATTGAACAAATTCATGTTGCTTTGACAACAATTCACGGTCAACGATAATTTCTTCGCCAGAAACTGATGTAAGAAGTTGTTTTTTCCATTCAACGGATTGAACAGTCAGATAACTCTCAAGCATCGAGAAAAGTTCAGAATTCCGGTTCAGTGTTTCCGTCAAATTAGGATTGATGGTTTGATGGAGAATCGGGAAAATATGATGTCGAAGAAGATTTCTTGAGTAATCTGTTTTCTTGTTTGATGAATCTTCCCGGTACGTGATGGAATGCTCCTCCACGAAGTGACGGATTTGTTCGCGTGTTGCAAACAGTAACGGACGAATAATTCCCGCCTCCGAACGGGCTGAAGGAATCCCGCATAAACCTTTTACACCGCTTCCTCTGAGCAAATTGAACAGAACTGTTTCAGCATTATCATTTGCGTTATGAGCGGTTGCAATTTTATGATATCCAAGCGAGAGTCGAAGTTGTTGAAAAAAATCGTAGCGGAGTTCACGGGCTACTACTTGAATGGATTTTCCGTTTCCCTCAGAAAGTTCATTAGTTTTAGCACTTTTTGAATAAAACGGGAGATTTAATCGTTCGGCAGTTTGTTTGACAAACGCTTCGTCCTCTTCGGATTCTTCCTCCCTTAATTTATGATTGAAATGCGCGACGCAAAGTTGAAAATTCCAATCTTTTTGTAATCGAACAAGAATATTCAGCAACGTCATCGAATCAATTCCACCGCTAACAGCCACAACGATGCTGTCTCCTTCGTTGAGAAGGTGTTCACGAGTGGCGTGTTGCTGGAATGTATGGAGGAATGATTCTTTCAGCATAGTAATACAGAATAAAGAAATCCCTTTGAATTCGCAATTCAAAGGGACGGATGATAGTAGCGGGGGAGGGAGTCGAACCCCCGACACACGGATTATGATTCCGTTGCTCTAACCTGCTGAGCTACCCCGCCATAAAGGCTTGCAAATATACGAAGAATGGGCTGATTTACAAAGCCGAGAAGAGATTACATTCTGAGAGTCGGTAGCATTTCAGTAAGTCGTTCGTCTCCCTTGTAATAGATTTTTTCTAAAAACAATCCCGAAGGAGGCGCGGTAAACTTTGCCGGTTCACCTGATTTGATTTTGAGGAACCGTTCCACATCCTGAATTGAAAGACTTCCACGACCAACTTCCGCTAGAACGCCGACAATCTGTCGAACCATTTTCCAGAGGAAATGAGAACTTGTAATGCGGAGCAGAATCAAATTGTCATCTTCCAGAATTCTGATTTCATCAATTAATGCTTTGGTTGATTTCTCTTCCGGGTCGTCAGCGGTGAACGATTGAAGGTTTTTCAATCCGATGAAGAGTTGAGAGGAGGTCTGCATCTGTTGAACGTTCAATCTATCTTTAATCCACCACACAAATCGTTTGCCGAACGCTGTTCTTCTCTTTGATATTTGATAGAGATAACTCCGTGCTTCGGCATCGTGGCGTGCGTGAAAGGTTTTCGAAGTTTTTTCGACATCAAGAATATTTATGTCGGCAGGGAGTTCATCGTTGAGTTTCATGCGGATAATATGGGGAGCGAGTACGGTGTGAACATCTAAGTGTGCAACCTGTTCGAGCGCATGAACTCCTGCATCGGTTCTTCCGGAACCATAAAATTCAAAATCGGTGGTTTGAAAAACGGTTTTCACCGCCGACATGAGTTCGCCCTGAATGGTTCTGGCATTTTTCTGAATTTGCCAGCCGGAGTAACGCGTCCCTTCGTATTCTATTTTGATTTTAAGTCTCGACATATAGTTATTGATGATTGACGATTGAATCATTGAGCCATTTTGATGAAGCAATCATCAATGAATCAATCGAAAATGATTCAATGGTGTTCACTCGAATTGTTTTCTGAAATTAGCAAACTGGTTCTTCAATTCTTCCATCTGAGTTTGAAGCGAAAGCACTGTCGTTTCAAGTTTCGTGATTCGTTCATTCTCCGAAAGAACCTGAACACGAGCCGGTTCCGGCGGAAGCGTTACATTACTTTGAACGATTTGAGGTTCACCACACAGGAGATGAGCGAAACGAGTTTCTTTTTGTCCCGCAAGTCTGGGAAGTGTTGCAACGAGTACATCCGGAGTTCTTTCCATCAACGTTTGCAACACTGCTTCCACTTCATCCAAACTCTGAAATGCAAAAAGAACAGAACCGCGATTTCGTAATTCACCGACTGTTTGAGGTCCGCGTAACATAAGAATATCCATCACAGCCACTTGTTGTTCAGTAAGTGCAAGTACTTCGGTAATTTTCTGCCGGTATTTGGGAACTCTCATTCCTGCGCCCGTTACCATTGCAACGAGACTTTTATCCCGCAATGAATCCAAGCCACGTACTACGGTTGTCTCTTCATAATTTACAATCGGGTCACGATTATTTTTTTGGTTGCACGCATTTGCGAGAGCGTTGAGTGTCATCGGATAATAATCCGGTGTGCAAATTTCTTTTTCAATAAGGGAGCCGAGAACTCGGACTTCAATTTCATTTAATAATAATGCCATAAATTAAATACTTGATTCTTGATGCTTGATACATGTTACGGAGGCGGGAAACCAAAAACAAAAAACTGAAACCACAAACCAGTAACCACTAACCGTATCAATAAAGGTTCTATTTCACAAGAACAGATTCTGTGTTCAAAATAATGTTTCCCGCAACATTCGATTTCACCCAGTAACCTTTTCCGGGTTGAATTGTATCGGCGACTGAGTAGCCGGATGAATACCCAAAAAATTGAGAAAGTGTAAGTTCAGCAGGTTGAGAGGTAATCGCTGAAACAGAAACCGGCTCAGTAATCGAACCGACCATATTCCATCCCTCCAAAATTGCAATAGTATCGCTTTGGATTGGATAACCTTCGAGTTGAATTGTTTGTGCCGTTGGGAATTTCAACCAATAGCCTGTGCCGTTGGTTAGCGTATCTCTTATTTCATATCCTGTAGGAGAAAATATAAACACACTTGAACTTGCAGTAGGAAAGAGGGAATCCTTAAGGGAAATTGTTCTTAAAACAGGAATCGAGATTATGTTCCACTGCTGGTTGACTTGAAAACTTCTCGGATGATTATACTTGAACACAGAACCGTTTTTGCCGACCATATATCCGTGTCGCTCATCGGTAAAAAAAACATCGTTGACGTATGAACTATCGGGAGTAAACTTTTCAGTCCATGATATGCCTGAATCTCCAGTGTAGATAAATGTTCCTGTATTTGTAAGCGGAGTAAATGCTTCAGAAGGAGTTCTGAACGCAATTGCTTTCGCTGTTCCGAACATACCGATATATTGAAAGTTCCAAGTCCACCCGCCATCGGTGCTACGCGCCGCAGCCGCGCCGTCATCAAGTCCACCTCCCACTGCAACAATGTTGAGTGAATCAATAAACTGGAAATCGTCAAGTTTATCTGCCGTCAGAAATACACGCCATGATTGACCTCCGTTTGTCGAACGCCAAATTGGACCGGCAAATTCCGCTTGCCCACCTACTGCCATAACAAAATCATCTGAATAATATCTGATTTTTCTCAATGGACGGTATGACACCAACGTACTTTCAATATCGGTCACTTTCCATGTCTCCCCGCCATCATCAGTCCGGAGAAGCAACCCCTGTTCACCACCAACGAGACCGTTCAATGAATCATTGAATGCGATTGAGTAGAGGAATATTTCGGGATATTCAGTCAGTGACCAGGTTGTTCCACCGTTTGTTGTTTGCAAATAGAATGTCCCATACCACTCGCCCGGTTGTGTGGCGTACTTTGGGGCGAGCATCCAACCGCGCATGTGGTTGAGCATAAATATTTCTACAATCTCCGAGGTAGTGCCGGAAGTTTGTTGAAGCCAACTTGTGCCACTGTTTGTTGTTTTGAAAACGACTCCTTCTTTTCCAGCCACCCAACCCGTGACACTATCAATAAAAAAAACAGAACTTAGTGTTTGTATTGTGGGCTTGGGAAGAGTTCTCCATGAATATGGATTTTGTGAAAATGAAAAGGATGGAGAAATGCCGAGAAAGCAGAAAAACAGAATAAGATTCTTTAAGAGCATGATACTCTCAGTGTCAGGAAATTAACTAACGGGGCTTGTAGGCGTATTCCTCATACGTTTTTTGATGTGAAGGGTCAATCTTTACTAACTTTTCATAGACACTTCGGTCGGGGTAATCAAGAAATGTTTCTGCAATTTCAAGATACTTTGTATCAAAAAAAAGTCGCATTAACAATGTTTGCTGGTTGATTTTCTCACGAAGTTTCCCTATACTTTCCAGCGCGGTGATGATGTTATTCTGTGCTTTTTCATGTTTGGATTGAAGCAAGTCCAAACCATTATAATGATAGGTAAAAAATGTTTTTCGGATGTCGCGATAATTGGGATTAAGAATTTCTTCAATGAATTGTCCTCGCGAATAAATTGTTTGCGAAGTTGATTCCCAACCTTTTCCGCCGCTCATGCCGCGGGATTTGTTCACGATGTCAACTGCTTTTTCAAAATAGACAGTACCATCAAACGCTTTGTATGAATCGAAATCGTGACCGAGAATGACATACATATAAAAATCAATAAAACTTAAGAGCGGGTCGAAACGATATTCATCATGAATCATGGATTGCGAACGGACATACTCGAACTCCCATTTATCATCAAGGATGCGCATAGTAGCGGTGTTTCGGTCGCTTTTGTGAATAGGGCGTTGCGCCCCGATGAATGCCTGTGCTGTATATCGTTTGCTATCGTTGACGCCAAGAAACGAAATTTCCAGATTGCATTTGATTTTCAAATCACCGAAATCAACATTCGTCCATTTGTGTCCGTTGATATATTGCCGTAATTGTTGAACAAAGTCGTCAAGGTTTTCCCGACCTTCGGCTGTAAGTTGTTCGACATTGATTTTTACTTCACACTCAATTTCCTGTGCGACAACCGGTGCGAATGTGCAGAGAAAGAATGTAACAACAAGAATTATTTTTTTCATGGTCATCATTTTTTTTACAATATAACGAAATGACGGTCTATCGTCAAGAGAAATTATGAGAATACTTTATCTATTTGCTGTATTGATTGCGCTTTTTTTATTTGAGTCCGAAACAATGCAGGCAGGTTTTGAACGACGTGACATCGGTGCGCGTCAACGGGCATTTGGTGGTGCGTTCGTTGGTTCGGCAGATGATGTCTGGTCAATCTATTACAATCCTGCCGGTTTATCGAACCTGAAGAATATTCAGGTTGCTTTGTTCTATTCGCCGCAAACCGTCGGACTTTCCGAATTATCAAACGGCGCTCTTGCGGGAATGGTTCCAACATCTATGGGAAATTTCGGACTTGGTGTAACGAGTTATGGTTTTGATTTGTACAAGGAACTTGCGTTTACATTGAGTTATTCAAGAAAGATTTCTGAAATAAGTGTTGGTTTGAATCTGAACTACCAGAATGTGAATATCAAAAATTATGGTTCAAGCGGAGCCGTTGGATTTGATGTCGGATTTCTTGTTCCTGTTCATCGTCAGGTGAAAATCGGACTCTCGGCAACAAACCTGAGCAGTCCGACAATCGGTGAAAGCAAAGAGCAACTTGCCCGCACCTTTTCAGTTGGAGTTTCTTACCAACCGCTCCAAGAATTTTCACTCATGCTTGATTATGTAAAAGAGATACAGCAATCTGCATCACCGAGATTCGGATTTGAGTATTGGCTTGTTGAATCGGTTGCTCTTCGTGCGGGAATTTCTGATGAACCGACATCATACT
Source organism: Ignavibacteriota bacterium (assembly GCA_016212665.1). NCBI lineage: Bacteria > Pseudomonadati > Ignavibacteriota > Ignavibacteriota bacterium. The sequence goes on along the minus strand of JACREZ010000012.1, from coordinate 9,916 downwards.
CGACCGGAATCGGAGTTCGTTATTCCATGTTTGAAGTTGACTATGCTTTTTACACTCATCAGGATTTCGGTTTGACGCATCAGGCATCAATTCTTTTTACGTTCGATGATGAAGAGTAAATTTATTCTTTTTTTTCTTTTATTCTGCTTTTCAACTGCAGTTTTTGCACAAGTTGAAGTAGACTCATTAGAAACTGATACGCTTGATGCTAACGATAGTCTTGAATCGTTAGTTGAGCAATCAGTGAGCGATGACGAATCATCATTGCTGGATGAATTGGATGCGATGCTTTTTACAAATGTCAAAGCGGAATTCCGTTCGCGTCTCATTCAAAAATTGCAAGAAGCGGAAGGATACCGAAACGGGACGTACCTTGGTTCACCGTTGAAGTTTTATCAGCGATTAAAATTTTATCAGGGAGAACATATCGCGGGCGGACTTTTGCTTGAAAAAGATGCGGGAGAGGAACAGTTCACGAATTTTACTTCAGGATTTCTTCAACTAACTTCCGTCGGACCATTCACAAAAATTATTGCTGGTGATTTTCTTGTTGAAGCGGGACAAGGCATTTCACTCTGGCGCGGCTATGACGTGAGCAAAGGAGTCAACGTCGTTGCGCCTGTTCAGCGAAAGCCACGCGGGTTGGTCTCGTATTCCTCGGCAGATGAACATGCATTTCTCCGGGGAGGTGCGTTTCAAATTGAATCATCTGAGTTTTCTGTTAGCGGATTTTATTCAAACCGAAAATTGGACGGGACGCTTGACACAACTTCTTGGAAAGAAATTATTACCAGCATTTACACTTCCGGTTATTTCAGAACTGAAAATGAAAAACAGAAGCAAGGCACATTCACAGAAAATTTGTTCGGAGGGACGGTTACGTACAAACTATCAGAAACGAATACAGTTGGTCTGAACGGATACTATTCAAGTTATTCTCACCCGTTAATGTTAAGTAATGGATTTTCAGGTGATGAGAATTCGATTGTTTCGCTCAACTATAATTTAGTATTTCATAAGTTGAAATTGTTTGGTGAGTGGGGAAGAAGCAGTTCAAAAGCAATCGCAGGAAATTCAAGTGCGGTGCTGAAACCGACTCAACAAATTGATATTATCACTTCGTATCGAAATTATGGGACAGGATTTTTTAATTTGCACGGAAACGGATTTGCTGAAGGCTCTGACTTATCAAACGAAGAGGGTTGGTATCTCGGAATGAAAATGAAACTGCATCGTTTGTTGAATGTTTCTGGATACTTCGACATGTTCAGGTTCCCGGATGCGACATTCTCTTCAGTTTTTCCTTCACATGGAAATGATTTTATGGTGAATGTTGAATCGAGATTGGTGAGCAAACTTCTCACAACGCTTCGATATTCCGGAAAGAGAATTGAGGAAGACGGAACAACACGAACGAAACAATCAATCAGAATGAACGGAGATTATAGATTCTCGAAGAATGTAAAACTACGCGGTCGTGTCGAGTTTGTTGATGTTCAGAAGAACAATGTGGAAGAGAAGGGTTTGCTTGCGTACGGAGATGTAGGAGTTACTGCCACAAGAAACGTATCATTTAATTTCCGTTTAGTTTTTTTCAGGTCTGATTCATTCGATGCGGGAGTTGCAGAGTACGAAAACGATTTGCCCGGAGTTCTTTCCGTTCCGATACTTTATGGCGAAGGTGTTCGGTGGTACACATTTTTGAAATATGAAATTCTTAACTCACTCCAACTTACGATGAAATATTCAGACATTGTAAGAGAGGATGTGAAGCGAATCGGGAGCGGACTTGATGAACTTCCGTCAAATCGGGATAACAGGGTGGGCATACAACTGGATTATCGTTTTTAGTTTTTCGATGATGCGTCCAATCTGAAATCAAAAATCGGCAATCAGCAATCTTTTGCATATATTTGCACCGCATGAGCAATCAAGTAATATCAGTCGGTGAACTGACACGACGTATTAAAAGTGTACTGGAAACAGATTTCTCGAAGGTTTCTATCAGCGGCGAGATTTCAAACTTCAAGCGTCATTCGTCAGGACATTTGTATTTCACGTTGAAGGATGAGAGCGCTCAAATATCGGCTGTGATGTGGAGAAGTCGTGCGGCGAATTTGTTTTTTTCTCCGCAAGATGGAATGAAAGTCGTCGCTCGCGGAAGTATCACGGTGTATGAACCACGGGGAAATTATCAGATAGACTGCATCTCGTTACAACCGCTCGGGATCGGTGAACTACAACTTGCGTTTGAAAAGCTCAAACAGAAACTTGCCGCAGAAGGATTGTTCGAACAAGAGAATAAGAAACCGATTCCACACTATCCGGAGAGAATCGGAATTGTAACTTCACCAACAGGCGCGGCACTTCAGGACATGTTGAATATTATTTCGAGAAGATTTCCATCTGTCGAAGTGATTTTGTTTCCGGTGAAAGTGCAAGGGACAGGCGCATCGGAAGAAATTGCAGAAGCAATAAAAGATTTCAATACGTTCGGTGAGATTGATGTTCTGATTGTCGGGCGCGGCGGCGGTTCGCTGGAAGATTTGTGGGCATTTAATGAAGAAGTTGTTGCGCGGGCAATCTTTGCATCAAAAATTCCGGTGGTCAGCGCTGTCGGACATGAGATTGATTTTACCATTGCAGATTTTGTCGCCGATTTACGTGCGCCGACTCCTTCTGCCGCGGCGGAACTTGTTGTTCCGAACAAAAATGAACTAGCAGAAAATATCATCAACTATTATTATTCACTCGAACAGTATCTCGGAGATACAATTCAATCGCATCGCGAAACGATTGAATCATTATTAAAAAGTTATGCGTTCAACCGTCCGCTCGATTTGTTACGTCAGTATTCCCAGCGTTCGGATGAACTGAGAAACACACTTGAGCGAACTATTTCACATCGCTTCACGTTTGTTAAGCAACATCTTGATTCGATTCATCATCGTCTTGCTTCAGTTGACCCGCACCAAGTGTTGAAGCGCGGGTATGCGATGGTTCAAAAGGATGGACGAGTTATAAGTAACGCATCTGCTCTTCAATTAAATGACGAAGTTGAGATGCAGTTTCATGATGGAAGAATTAGCGCTACCGTTGGTCAATAGTCATTAGTCATTTGTCATTAGTAAAACGTGAGTAAAACATCTAAAGAAAAAAAAGATACATTTGAATATTCCCTGAAACGATTGGAAGAAATTGTTGAATCGTTGGAAGAGGGGAATGTTCCGCTTGATGATGCGCTGAAACTTTATGAAGAAGGAATTTCGATTTCAAAACAGTGTGTTGAGAAATTGAATTCAGCCGAATTGAAGTTAAAGCGATTGAGCAAAGATGCAAAAGGAAATTTTGAATTGTTTTCAGAAGGAACGGAAGAAGAATAATGTCAGAACATCAATACAAATATTTGAATGAAATTGACCTGCCGGAACATTTAAGACGGCTTCCCGTTTCGGAGTTGAAAGGAGTTTGCTCGGATGTACGTGAGTTTATCATTGATACAATCTCGAAAGTCGGTGGGCATTTGGGAGCGGGACTTGGCGCAGTTGAACTCGCCGTTGCGTTGCATTACGTCTTCGAAACACCAAAAGACAAACTGATTTGGGATACGGGACATCAGGCATACCCGCATAAAATTCTTACCGGAAGAAAAGACAGATTTCACACGATTCGGCAATTGCACGGCTTGAGTGGATTTTTGAAACGCGATGAAAGCGAATACGATGTATTCGGTGCGGGACATGCAAGCACTTCAATCTCTGCCGCACTTGGTGTTGCAACCGCACGGGATTTTGCAAACGAGAATTACAAAGTCGTTGCCATCATCGGCGATGGAGCAATGACCGGGGGAATGGCATACGAAGCGATGAACAACGCCGGACTCCTGAAAAAAGATTTGATTGTTGTGTTGAACGATAATCAGATGGGTTCGCTCTCTTCCATTAATCCAAATATCTGGACATTTCATGATTACTTCAATGAAATGCTGACTCATCCTGCATACAATAAATTCAAAGCAAGTGTTTGGGACTTGACCGGGAAATTGGATGCACTCGGCGATAGATTGCGCTCGGTTGCACAAAAAGTTGAGCGAGGAGTGAAAGCAATTGTCACTCCCGGAATGTTGTTTGAAGCATTAGGCTTCAGATATTTTGGTCCGGTGAATGGACACAACATCGTGAAGTTGGTCGAGATATTTCAGCATGTGAAAGATTTACATGGTCCGATTTTCATTCATGTGTTGAGTGAAAAAGGAAAAGGGTACGGTCCGGCAGAAGTTGATGCAACACGATTGCATGGTGTCAATCCGTTCGACAAAGTTACAGGCAAATCACCAAAGAAAGAGGGAGAACTTCCTCAATATACGACCGTCTTCGGCAAGACGATGGTTGATGTTTGCAAGATGAACCAAAAAGTTGTCGGCATTACAGCGGCGATGGCAGACGGAACCGGTTTGACTATCCTGCATCAAGAAATGCCTGAACGATTTTTTGATGTCGGCATTGCAGAGCAACATGCGGTAACATTCGCTGCGGGAATGGCTACTGAAGGATATATTCCGGTCGTTGCAATTTATTCGACTTTTCTTCAACGAGCATTTGACCAAATCGTGCATGATGTTTCGCTTCAACATTTGCATGTTGTGTTCGTGATGGATAGAGGAGGTGTGGTCGGTTCTGATGGTCCGACGCATCATGGCGTGTTGGATTTCGCGTACTTGCGATGTATTCAGGATATGGTCATCATGGCACCAAAAGATGAGAATGAAATGCGGGATATGTTACACACGGCAGTCGAGTACAACGGACCGATTGCGATGCGTTACCCGCGAGGAACGGTCTATGGAGTTCCGCTCAAACAACATTTCGATAGATTGGCAATCGGCAAAGGCGAGATTCTCCGTTCGGGAAAGGATGTTGCAATTCTTGCAATCGGAAACATGGTATATCCTTCAATCAAAGCGGCGCAACAACTTTCAAAAGAAGGAATCGAAGCAGAAGTTGTGAACATGCGTTTCGTAAAACCAATTGACGGCGCGCTCATTGAAGAAATTTGTTATCGTTTCAAATATGTTGTAACGGTTGAAGACCATGTCATTTCAAGTGGCTTTGGGGGAGCAGTGTTGGAGTGCATGAATCAACGGAATATCACCGGCGTCCATGTAAAAGTTCATGGTTTGCCAAATGATTTTGTTGAACATGGAACACCGGCAGAACTGCACGCAATGCTCGGACTTGATGCTGATGGCATTGCGATGACTACGAAAGAGTTTCTACAAATACAAAACGCATTACCTTCATTACACAATCAATACAGATAAAAACTTATGGAGAAAGTACGAATAGGGTTAGTCGGGCTGGGATGGGTTGCACAGATTTTTCATCTCCCGATTCTGACAAAGATGGACGACGTGGAAGTTGTCGCCGTGTGCGATAAGGACAAGTCGCGGGCAAAACTCATTGCAGAAAAATTTAATATCAAACGATGGTACAGCGATTATCAGGAAATGTTGAAGGTGGAAGACCTTCACGCAGTTGATATTTGTACAAGTACCGACGCGCATCTTCCTGTTGCGATTGCTTCGATGCAAGCAGGGAAAGATGTCTTCGTCGAGAAACCGATTGCGCGGCATTATGATGAAGCGGTGAAGATGGCAGAAGCGGCGAAGGAATACAAACGAAAGTTGATGGTGGGGATGAACAATCGCTTTCGCCCCGACACAATGATTCTGAAAAGTTTTATTGAAGGGGGCGAACTCGGAAAAGTATATTACGTGAAAGCCGGTTGGTTGAAAAAACTTACTGCCGACCGTGTTTGGTTGACAAAAAAAGAAAAAGCAGGCGGTGGTGTGTTTCTTGATTTAGGAATTGTCCTGCTGGATATGTCGTTGTGGATGCTCGGCTTTCCGGCAGTGCAACGGGTGAGCGCTAAAATGTATCGCCACGAAACGAAAAGTGTAGAAGATACGTGTCTCGGCTTTCTTGAAATGAAGTACGGCGTCTCCGTTTTCTTTGAAGCGAGTTGGACGTTTCAATCAGAACAAGATTTCTTTTATTGTGAATTCTATGGTTCGGAAGGAAGCGCAACAATCAATCCTCTGAGAATTCATAAGAAACTTCATGGCAATTTGGTGAATGTCACTCCCGTAAAAGCAGATTCGCCGCAACATCTCTACAAGAAAAGTTATGAGAATGAGTTCAAACATTTTGTTGGAGCGGTTCATGGATTTCATCCGATTATTTCTTCCGGCGAAGAAGCAGTTCAACGGATGAAAGTTGTGGATGCGCTGTATAAGTCTGCGGCGAAAGGAAAGGAAGTGGTGTTACGTTAACTGTTATCAGTTATCGGTTACTCGTTGAGGATTTTATAACTCATCCCCTTGCCCCTTCTCTTAAAAAGAGAGGGGAATTAAATAAATGAAAAACTTTGATATTAAATACATAAAACAATGCTTGTCACTTGCGCGCAAGGGCGCTGGAAGTGTCAGTCCTAATCCGATGGTTGGATGTGTGATTGTAAAGAACGGGAAGGTGATTGGAACAGGGTATCATCAGAAATTCGGTGAAGCGCATGCGGAAGTGAATGCAATCAACAGCGCAAGGGAATCGGTGAGCGGAGCGACGGTGTATGTGAATCTGGAACCGTGTAATTATTTCGGCAAAACGCCGCCATGTACAAAGTTGCTTATCAAATCAAAAATTAAACGTGTTGTGGTCGGAATGTTGGACCCGAATCCAAAAGTAAGCGGCAAGGGAATCAAGCAACTGCAGAAAGCAGGGATTGAAGTTGAGTTTGGTCTGCTTGAAGATGAAACGAAGAAGTTGAATGAAGCATTTACAAAATATATTCTTACAAACAGGCCGTTCGTCACTTTGAAGATTGCACAAACACTTGATGGAAAGATTGCCGACAGAAACAGGAAGTCGAAATGGATTACCGGGGAAGAGTCGCTTCACCATGTTCACCAGTTGCGAGCGGAATATGATGCAGTACTCGTCGGTGCAGGGACAATCAAAGCAGATGATTCGCTCTTGACGGTTCGACAAGTTCAAGGGAGAAATCCTGTACGGGTAATTCTTGACGGAAACTTCTCTCTTTCGGAGGATGCAAAGATATTCCATGATACATCTGCAAAGACACTTCTCTTCACAAGTAAAATGAGGGGACGGAAGCAGAACGATAAAAAATCGTATTTGGAAAGTCTCGGTGTTGAAATCATAGAAATGCCTGACCCGGTTCCCGGTTACATGTCGCTTGAAAATATTTTGAAAGTCTTGGGTGAAAAAGGAATCGCTTCACTGTTGGTTGAAGGAGGAGCGACAACATTCAGCCATTTTCTCGAACGAAATCTTGCCGATAAGATGATGTGTTTCATCGCTCCGAAAATTCTCGGTCAGGGATTGAACGTGTTTGAAGAACTTCCGAAGCGATTGCTCGGAAATGAAATCAAACTTCAAGATGTATCCGTCCGGGCGATTGGAAGTGATTTTTTGATTGAATCTTATTGTAGATAACTGAGATAGTTTCTGGTTTTTAGTTATTGGTTTTAGTTTTAGGTTATTTGTTAGACATCAATCACCAATGAATTTTTAACTTTTCATTTTTAATTTTTAACTGAGAATGTTTACAGGAATTATTGAAGAAGTAGGAACGATTCAAAGCGTTCAGAGACAGGGTGGAGGAATTCGCTTCCGGGTTTCTGCGCCGAAGTATTCGCCGGAGTTGAAAGTAAACGATAGCGTTTCGATTAACGGCGCGTGTCATACGGTTGTGTGGCGAAGTAACGATACGTTTGATGTTGAAAGCGTAGAAGAGACGTTGAAGAAAACAACGCTTGGTTCGCTTCAAACAGGAAGCCGGGTGAATCTTGAATTGCCGATGCGTTTGAATGAACGTCTCGGCGGTCATCTTGTCCTTGGACATGTTGATACAGTCGGAACGATAAAGACGATAGTACAGCGTGGAAACAGTACGATGTATTCGATTGAAATTCCTGAACAATTCAAGAACTACATCATCCCTGTCGGTTCGATTGCTATTGATGGAGTGAGTTTGACAATTGCTGAGATAGAAGAAAGTGTTGTTCGGGTTTCAATTATTCCTCACACACTTGAGAATACAATTTTCCAACAATATAAGAACGGAACGATGGTGAATCTTGAGTTTGATTTGATTGGAAAGTATATTGAGAGGATGATGAGTGAAACAACAGGGGAAAAGAAAATGAAGAGTTCACTTACGGAAGTGTATTTACGGGAGGAGGGATTTTAAAAGTAATTCACCTCACCATAACGACATTGAGTGAGTATGAGAGGCGTGTTTGAACAATTCAACCTGTTAATTCTGTTAATTTATTACTGAGGTTTCTTATTTCTTCAGGTATTTCCAATTTTTGGGTTTCCCTTCCGCCATCCATTGCACAGCAGTTTCCAATCGTTTCAATTTTGTTTCTTCAGTTTTTGCCTCTGTAATCCATTCAACATATTCCTTCTTGTGCGAGTAAGAAAATTCATTGAATGTTTGAATTGCTTTCTTATCTTTCTTTAACGCATGAAGGAAGTAATCCGGTATCTTTAAGTCTTTCTTTAAAGACGATTTTGGTTTCTGTGGTAGTTTCACTCCATCGTCATTCAATCGTGCGGCTTCCTTGATATAGTTGAGTAGTAGTTTGTCTTTCGGAAGGTCTGCTAAAGAAGTAATCTTTCCCAGATGACCCATTGCTTTTTCCGACTTTGCATTTTCCATCAATGTTCTATCCTTCATTAGCGATGCCTTCCAGAAACTGAAAGCACAATGTTGTTTGAATGAAGCCATACTGCACATCATTCCCTTATAATCGAAGTGAGGAAAACTCCACTTCATCGTTTCTTCAACATCAGGACATGCCTGATGAACAAGGTTTCGTAAATGTGTTAGAATAGGTTTAGCAAAATCTGCAGAGTTTGCAATGTATGCATCAACACGTTTGTCTTTAGTAGCCATAACCGGTAAACAATGATTCCATAAAATTGATGAAAATAAAAAACCCTACGTTATTACAAAAACGTAGGGCTAAAAAAAGGAAGATTGTAATTATAGTCCAGTATAATATACGTTGATGAGAATCTGTCCCACCATAGCATCACCGGAAATATTGGTGTTGGGAGGAACTGTAAACGTATATCCAAGTCGTAGGTTGCTTGTTCCTCCTCCGCCGAGATTAAATGTATTTGTAATGTTCGGGTTGAAGAATCCTGCAGTTTCAACACGAACTCCGGAACCTGGACCGGAAGAAGGAAATGTTATTGCCATCGAAGTACCGCCGCTCCCAAGTAAATGGTCGGGAAGACTCATTTCAACAGTCACGTTGGAATTGATGTTCCCGGAAATATCTACACCGACGTCGCCGTTGGGTGCTTCACCGTTATTATTTGGTGATACTGTGCTTGTTCCAGCAAAGGGGTCATAAACCAAAGTATAAGTAATACCGCGAAGTACGCCATCAACTCCGCCATCAGAAGCGGCAACAGTCAGCTGTGCGAAACTTGCGCTTGTTATTATTGATAAAGTTAATGCAATCAAAATCAAATGTTTCATAATATTATACTGGTAATCTTAAGGAATAGAATGTTTAGATATTTATTACAATTTGACAGCTCAACAAATTTTAGTAGTGCAAATATACTAAAGTAGTTGTGAAAATGAAACAAAAAAAGTTTTTTAATAAAAAACCCCGCATGTTGTTCACATGCGGGGTTGAATTACTACAAGTGTTAATTATAGACCTGTGTAGTATGCATTGGTGAGAATTTGACCAACATATGCATCACCAGCGATGTTTGTGTTCGCAGGAACTGTGAACACATAACCGAGGCGAAGATTGCAGGTACCACCACCACCGAGGTTGAAGGTGTTGGTTACGTTCGGATTGAAGAAT